>BAXC01000014.1 GCA_001310375.1 Bacillus sp. JCM 19041
CTTATATATGGTTAATGCGATTATTCGAGCGTATTTAATTATACCGGGGGAGCGTACTGAGAGTATTTATCCGAGTGCTTCGCTTGGATCCTCATTCTTACAGTCTCTTACAGAGTATTCACGTGTTCATTATGGCATTGTAATTGCCATATTGGCTTGCGTATTTATGTGGTTTTTCCTTAACAAAACAACAAAAGGCTATGAGTTGCGAGCTGTTGGTTACAACAGAGATGCTTCGAATTATGCTGGGATGAATGTAAGTCGTAATATTATTCTTTCAATGGTTATAGCTGGTGCTTTTGCAGGTCTAGCTGGAGCGGCAGAAGGGCTTGGCACATTCGGTTACATGAGTATTCAAACGGGTTTTTCTGGTGTTGGTTTTGAAGGCATCGCAGTTGCCTTGCTAGGAGCAAATACAGCACTTGGTGTTTTCTTGGCTGCATTTTTATTTGGAGGCTTAAAATCAGGAGCCTTAACGATGAATCAGCAAACGAATGTACCAGAAGATCTCATTAGCATTGTGATTGCGCTCATCATTTTCTTTGTTGCATCAAGCTATATTATTCGCGCAATCTTGAATAAGCGCAAGAAAGGGGAGAAGTAACCAGTGGATATGCTTGCTCTCATTATTTCAACGATGATTTATTCGGCAGCGCCGATTATGCTAGTCGCTCTTGGTGGGTTGTTTAGTGAACGTTCTGGCGTCATTAATATTGGGCTAGAAGGGTTGATGGTAATTGGTGCCTTTACTGTTATTGTGACAACGTTGACGCTTGAAGCGTCAGGTGTTGGAGCGGTTTCCGTTTGGATTGGGCTTGCTGCGGCAGCGGTTCTTGGTGCAATCTTCTCGCTCTTTCATGCGGTCGCGTCAATACATTTCAGGGCAGACCAAGTAGTAAGTGGGGTTGCACTTAATTTCTTAGCTGTCGGAGTTGCCGTGTACGCGATTAAATTGCTTTATGATGGAAGTGGACAAACGGCTTATATTAGCAATCGGTTTTACCGATTTAACTTGCCGTATTTAAGTGAAATCCCAGTGATTGGCCCGCTGTTTTTCTCAAATGTGTATGCGACATCCTTCCTAGCATTTGCGCTTGCACTGCTTGTTTATTACGTTATTTACTACACACCATTTGGTTTGCGTCTTCGTTCTGTGGGTGAACATCCTCAAGCGGCTGATACAATGGGGATTAAAGTGTTGCGGATGCGTTACATCGGCGTAATGCTTTCTGGTGTATTCGGTGGACTCGGTGGAGCTGTATTTGCGGCGACATTTAGCGGTAATTTCTCTGCAACGACGATCGCCGGTCAAGGCTTTATGGCACTTGCTGCACTAATTTTTGGGAAATGGCATCCCCTCGGTGTCATTGGTGCTGCGCTCTTTTTCGGTCTCGCGCAAGCATTAGGTGTAGTTGGGCCGTCGCTGCCGTTTTTATCAAATGTTCCACCTGTTTTCTTATTAATGGCTCCGTATGTGTTAACGATTCTCGCTCTTGCTGGGTTTGTTGGCAGAGCTGATGGACCAAAAGCACTTGGTGCTCCTTATATAAAAGGGGCAAGGTAAAACTAGAAAAGGTGGGTTGTTAAATAGCAGCTCATCTTTTTCTTGTTTAATCGAGTGGATTTGTTATGGTAGAACCAAAACTGTTGGATGAGCAAAAGGAGGGGGAATCTGTGGTCTTCTCGACTAAAAGGCGCGTTTTTGGAATTGTTATAAGTGTAGTTGTACTAACCTTTTCTACTGGGTGTGGTGATAACCCGGATCAACTTTTGAACGGTAGTGGTGGTACTCAACAAGAAGCATACGGTGATTTGCCTTCACGAATTGGAGATGGACTAGATCATGAGCCTGTTGTTCAAGAAGAATTGATGTCGGGTTTCCTGGAATTTTATACAGAAGACGTTTGGCAAGAACTTGAGTATGAACAGCCAACGGGTGAATGGTTTTTTGCAGATGCTGGTGGAGTTCTTGGATATGGTCTAACACTGGGAGAGCAGGAGGCAAATAGTTCGTTTGAAGTCGTTTTTATCGGTCATAAGCAGAATGGTGAACCGATAGAACGAGATGTGCGCATTCAATTAACAGAACGAGATGGTTATAACCGTCACGAAGTGGTTGAAGAAGAAACGGTTTACGTTGAAAAAGTAGACAATAATGAAACGATTTATACAGGTGAGTTACCTGATAAAGAAAACGTTGCTTATTTATTAAGCGCAGAGATTTTAAGTGATGAGGGTGACGTTGAAGATACACGAATTTCGTATATATACGTACCAATCTTAGAATTAAATGTATCACTAGCAATGGATCAAAGGGGCTATTCAACATCTGATAACAGGGCGATTTTACAATTACACAATGAGGGACCGACTCAATTAATGACAGGGGAATACTATTCAATTGAGAAAAAGAAAGACGGAGAATGGCGGGGCGTTGCGCTAGAGTTAGCGTTTAATGATATTGGAATTGAGTTGTCTATCGGAAGTGAACATCGAGATCATGTGGACATTAGTGGATTTGATAGTGGAGAGTATCGGGCGATAAAATCGTTTTATTCGAGTGTTGGTGATGGCGAGCAAACCCTTGCGGCGGAGTTTACGATCGAGTAGAAAGAAAAAAACTTGTTCCATAATTAAATTTCTGATAAATTTAAATACACTAATAAAAAGTTCGGGAGCTTTCTTGACTATTAATGAAAGGGAATGGCATAAAGCTTCTTCGGTGCCACGAACCTTTATACCATGAAGTAGCTGTACCAATAGGGTTTGCTTTAAGAGAAATGAAGTACCGCGAATGCAAACTCTCGCTCTTAAGACGCTGTCTTCGGTGGGAGTTTTTTGTTTATATAGTTGTGAGGAGGAGACTGAATGAATCCGATATTACTAGATTTTCCAAATGAATTTTATACGGAAAGACTTCATATCCGTATGCCAATGCATGGGGATGGCCAAGCAATGTATGAGTCAATTGAAGCATCAAAGAAAGAAATTAGTCCATGGTTGCCTTTTGCTAGGCAAGAACAGACAGTGGAGGAAGTGGAGATTAATATTCGAGAAGCTCATATTAAGTTCCTAAAAAGAGAAGATTTGCGCCTGCTTGTGTTTGAAAAAGAGACTGGAGAACTTGTTGCATCGAGTGGACTTCACCAAATTGATTGGACTGTACCAAAATTTGAAATTGGCTACTGGATTGATACGCGTCACGGTGGAAAAGGGTACATAACAGAAGCAGTGAAAGGCATTGCTGATTTTGCTTTTACACAATTAAAAGCGCGTCGTGTTCAAATACGGTGTGACCCGAAGAACAAGCGTAGCAGTGCAGTGGCTGAGCGGGCTGGTTTTACACTTGAAGGTATCTTAAAAAACGATGAACGTTCATTAGACGGCGATTCGTTGACCGATACATGCGTGTACGCAATGACCAAATAGAAATCTTACGCCGACGTATGAGGATGAAAGAACTTCTGAACGCGGCTGCTTATAATATGTTCATACTTTTGTGTTCAAAGAAGGAATTTGAACAGATGTGATGAAACTTCTATTTGAGTGATTTGACGAATGGAGAGGAATGTATGAAGACACTTTATCAATATAATTGGCAAGTACGTAACGAATGGTATGACTGGTGTGAGCGCTTAAGTAAAGAGGAATTGCTTGCTAAGCGAACGGGGGGAGTAGGTGGGATTTTGAAAACTCTCTTTCATATTATTGATGTGGAGTGGAGTTGGATTCGGTTAATGGAAGGCAAGCCAGACTTCATGGAGTCATTTGAGTGCTATAACAGCTTAAGCAAAATTCGCGAACTGGACGCAGTATTACATCAAGATGTAAAGGTATTTGTGGAAGGTTGGGATGATCGAATGGAAACCAATCTTTATCACGATGAGAGACCAAGTGGAATTGTGGATACAGACACATGGGGTGAAATTATGAGACATGTCATTGCTCATGAAATTCATCACATTGGTCAATTGTCAGTCTGGGCAAGGGAAATTGGCAAAGAGCCAGTAAGTGCTAATGTGATTGGAAGAGGCTTAGCTCTGAAAAAAACGCATCTTGAATAAACGATTAAATTCTGCTAAGAAGATCCATATTATTGGACCTGTCGGAAGTGGGAAAACAACACTTGCCAGAAAACTAGCAAATCTACTAGAAATTCCTGCCTATGAACTCGACAACATTGTCTGGGAGAGGAGACAAAGGGGAAGCGATAGCGTCAAGAAGTTGATGAAAGGGATGCGCTTTTCTATGAAATAGTTAAAAGGAATAAATGGATTACTGAAGGTGTTCATCGTTGGGTAGGAGAAGGGTTAAAGGAAGCTGATTTAATTATCTTGCTTGATTTGCCCTATCAAGTACGTCTGGCGCAAATCCTAAGCCGTTACAATAAGCAAAAACAAGGAATAGAGAAGGCGAATTACACGCTTCAATGAAGATGCTTCAAAATATGTTCAAATGGAATTGTGATTATGAAATAAGAGAACGGGACCTTATTTTAACGATGCTTGACCCTTTTCAGGAGAAGGTTTGGACGATCAAGAGTGTCAGAGTGCTAAGTGGCGTTTAAACGAAAGAACCACCGCCCTCGAATGGGCTGTGGTTCTTTGAGCACAATCACTTATTCGAAAATGAAAGAAATAAAAACAGCAATGATAAGATAAACAACAGTAAAGCCTACGCCAGCAAAGAAACGACTCCATTTAAAGCCGCCAGCGTTAATCAATTCTTTACGGGTACAGCCAGAAGCAAGCATCTTTTTGATTTTTTTCTCAACATGTACGTAATACATTTGGTTTCCGCCAATTCCAAAAGCAACCGCCATCGCTATTCCGATTTGACTATTAAAATCTAAACCAGTCATAATCATAAAGATATCAAGAAAGAGAAATGCAATAAGTACTATAAATAAAACGTTAAACATACCACGGCCAGCCGCCCACCAGTAAAAGCCAAAAAAAGCGCCAACATTCCATGAAATTGGTTTTGGTTGCTTTCTTTCTTGACCAGTTCCTCTTTGCCATTTTCGCTCATAATAAGGGAGCTTTTCGCCAACATAAAGCTCAAGCGCTTCTTCCTTATTAATAGGAGGAGAAGAAAGGTCGCCTTTTAAGCCTGGCTTGTGCTTGGAGCTGCTGTTGCAGCAGCTTCTGTTTGATCAAATGCATTTCCACAGGTTGTACAAACTGCCTGATCTTCCCCACTGTATTTCCGCAATGTGGACAGTGCACAGAAAACACCTCTCGACTTAAATTTATTTAATGAAAGATAATCATAAAATAATCTACCATAATAAGGGTGAATATTCCATAATTTAAATAATTAGACGCCCTTCAACAAAAGAAGAATCATCTCTCTTTTTTTAGATGATCTACGTTTTGCTTTGTTGCTTGCCCTTCATGAATTTGGTATCATTAGTCTTATTGTCAACAAGTCCGTTTTGGAGGTGCCAAGAATGTCTAGAATTTCACAAGAACAAGTAAAGCATGTAGCTCATCTGGCTCGCTTAGCGATTACAGAAGAAGAAGCAGAGAGGTTTCGCGGACAGCTGGAAGAAATTATCACAGCTGCTGAAAAACTGAATGAAGTTGATACAGAAGGTGTCATTCCAACAACGCATGTGAGAAATGAGCATAATGTTACGCGCGATGATAAGGCTGTGGAAGGCCTTGATGTAAAAGAAGTGCTAAAAAATGCACCAGACCATGAAGATGGTCAAGTTCGTGTACCATCCGTATTTTAAGATTGAAGTGAAGATAGGAGGACCAGCATGTCATTATTTGATCATTCATTAACAGAGCTACATAACAAACTCGTAGCAAAAGAAATCAACGTATCTGACCTTGTTGATACGTCATATAAGCGAATTTCTGAAGTTGATTCAAAAGTAAAAGCGTTCTTAACCCTTGATGAAGAGCGTGCCCGTGGCCTTGCAAAACAATTAGACGAGGTTGACGCTGGTGAGAAAGGTATTTTGTTCGGGATGCCAATCGGGATTAAAGACAACATTGTTACAAAAGGACTACGTACAACGTGCTCGAGTAAAATCCTTGAAAACTTTGATCCAATCTATGATGCAACGGTTATGAATAAACTCCGAGCGGCCGAAACAGTAACAATCGGTAAAATCAACATGGATGAGTTTGCGATGGGATCTTCAAATGAGAATTCTGCTTTCCAAACAACGACAAATCCATGGAATACGGATTATGTTCCAGGCGGATCAAGTGGTGGTTCAGCAGCCGCGGTTGCAGCAGGAGAAGTGCCATTTACGCTTGGGTCTGATACAGGTGGATCGATTCGCCAGCCAGCTGCTTATTGTGGTGTTGTTGGATTAAAACCTACATATGGACGGGTATCACGTTTTGGACTAGTAGCTTTTGCTTCTTCACTTGACCAAATCGGACCGATTACGCGAAATGTAGCTGATAATGCGTTTTTATTTGAAGCGATTGCTGGACATTGCCCTTCAGATTCAACGTCAGCGCAATTGCCTGTTCCACCTTACAGCGAAGCGCTCACTGGTGATATAAAAGGGCTGCGTATTGCTGTACCATCAGAGTATTTAGGCGAAGGAGTTAGCGCAGAAGTACGGCAGTCAGTTCTTGATGCGCTTGCTGTCTTAGAAAAAGAGGGAGCGACATGGGAAGAAGTGTCATTGCCTCACTCAAAATATGCTTTAGCAGCCTATTACGTCATTGCTTCGTCTGAAGCATCGTCTAACCTAGCACGCTTTGATGGTGTTCGTTATGGTTATCGCTCTGACAACGCGGACAACTTGCTTGATTTGTATAAAAACACTCGTTCTGAAGGATTTGGTGACGAGGTTAAACGTCGGATTATGCTTGGAACATTTGCGCTAAGCTCTGGTTACTATGATGCTTATTACAAAAAAAGCACAGCAAGTGCGGACGTTAATCAAAAAAGACTTTGACGATGTATTTGCGAGCTATGATGTTGTCATTGGACCCACAACGCCAACACCTGCCTTTAAAATTGGCGACAAATTGGATGATCCAATGACAATGTACGCCAATGACATTTTAACGATCCCTGTGAATCTTGCGGGTGTTCCTGCATTGTCCTTACCTTGTGGATTCCAAGACGGCTTGCCGCTTGGCTTACAAATCATCGGTAAGAACTTTGACGAGGCAACGATTTACCGTGTTGCAGACGTATATGAAAAAGCAACGGCCTTCTCTAAAGAGAAGCCAGCATTGTAAAGGGGGGACTTAGGATGAATTTTGAAACAGTCATTGGGCTTGAAGTCCATGTTGAACTAAAAACCGATTCAAAAATCTTTTCGGCAAGCCCAAACCATTTTGGTGCTGACCCGAATACAAATACAAGCGTGATTGATCTTGGTTACCCTGGAGTATTGCCAGTGTTAAACAAACGAGCTGTCGACTTTGCTATGAAAGCTGCAATGGCGCTTAACTGTCAAGTTGCGACAGACACAAAATTTGATCGTAAAAACTACTTCTATCCGGACAACCCTAAAGCATATCAAATCTCACAATTTGATAAACCAATTGGTGAGCATGGCTGGATTGAGATTGAAGTTGGCGGCAAAAAGAAGAAAATCGGCATTACTCGCCTTCATATGGAAGAAGATGCGGGTAAGCTAACGCATTCTAGCGATGGCCATTCACTCGTGGACTATAACCGTCAAGGGACGCCACTCGTGGAAATTGTGTCAGAACCTGATATTCGTACACCAGAAGAAGCATATGCGTATTTGGAGAAGCTTAAGGCGATTATTCAATACACAGGTGTTTCTGATTGTAAAATGGAAGAAGGATCGCTTCGTTGTGACGCGAATATCTCCTTGCGTCCAATCGGCCAAGAGAAGTTTGGTACAAAAACAGAGCTGAAAAACTTAAACTCGTTTAACTTCGTTCGTAAAGGACTTGAGTACGAAGAAAAACGTCAAGAGCAAGTGCTTCTTTCAGGTGGCATCATTGAACAAGAAACGCGTCGCTATGATGAAGCTGGTAATAAAACGATTCTTATGCGTGTGAAAGAAGGATCGGATGATTACCGTTACTTCCCAGAGCCGGACCTTGTTAACTTGTACATTGACAGCGATTGGAAGGAGCGGGTGCGCTCTGAAATTCCAGAACTACCAGATGCACGAAAAGAGCGCTATGTAACGGATCTTAACTTGCCCGCATATGACGCGCATGTGCTTACACTAACAAAGGAAATGTCCGATTTCTTCGAAGAGACGATTGAAAAAGGTGTTGACGCGAAGCTTGTATCAAACTGGTTGATGGGCGAAGTACTTGCTTACTTAAATGCAGAGCAAAAGGAATTGCAAGACTCTGCATTAACACCAGACGGACTTGCTGGGATGATTAAACTTATCTCTGGCGGCACGATTTCTTCTAAAATCGCGAAAAAAGTGTTAAAAGAGTTAGTTGAAAAGGGCGGAAATCCAGAACAAATTGTGAAGGATAAAGGCCTTGTGCAAATTTCCGATGAAGGTGAACTTCGTAAAATGGTTGTCGAAGTGCTTGATGCAAACGGACAATCGATTGAAGATTATCGGAACGGAAAAGACCGTGCGATTGGCTTCCTAGTCGGTCAAATAATGAAAGCAACAAAAGGGAAAGCAAACCCGCCGATGGTCAACAAGCTCTTGCTTGAAGAAATCGAAAAGCGTTAATGGGCAAAAGCAAGAGAACGCCATTGTTCTCTTGCTTTTTGTTACCAAGTGTTTATTGACTGGCAGATACGGGAAGAATAAGGAAGATGTTTCCTTCGTTTTACATAGTTTGAGGGTAAATTATGCACCATTTTGTCATCAGATTTAGTACAATAGAATGGTGTAGAAGGTAATAAGGGAAAAGTAGGGATTGCGATGAAACGGGCTAGATTAATTTATAACCCAAGCTCTGGCAGAGAACAGCTGAAGAAAAATCTCAGCTATATATTAAATCGTCTTGAGAATGCAGGCTATGAAGCATCTGCTCACGCGACAACTCCAGAAGAAGGTTGTGCGATTCGGGCGGCTCGCCAGGCAGGGGAACGTGGTTTTGACCTTGTAATTGCAGCAGGTGGAGATGGGACGATCTTCGAAGTCGTTAATGGATTAGCAGATTTGGAAAAGCGGCCAATGCTCGGCATCATTCCAGCTGGGACAACAAATGATTTTGCTCGCGCACTTGAAATCTCACGGGACATTGAAAAGGCATGTGATGTGCTCTGTGAAGCCACTACGAGCCGATTGATATTGGGCGAATGAACCAGAAGTATTTTACGAATATTGCCGCTGCAGGAACATTAACAGAGCTTACATACGAAGTTCCTGCGAAGCTTAAAACGATGGTCGGTCAGCTTGCGTATTATATTAAAGGAATTGAGAAACTCCCCCAGGTTAAACCAACTGCTGTTCGTATTGAGTATGATGGCAAGTTGTTTGAAGGGGAAATTATGATGTTTTTAGTTGCTAACACAAATTCCGTTGGTGGTTTTGAAAAGCTATGCCCAGATGCGTCACTTCAGGATGGCATGTTTGACTTTATCGTTGTCAAGAAAACGTCGTTTCCAGAATTCGTTCATTTAGCATCATTGGCACTACGGGGCGAACATATTAACCATCCGAAGGTGATGTATGTAAAAGCAAATCGAATTAAAGTGTCACTGTTTGACAGTCACGAGATGCAGCTTAACTTAGACGGTGAGCGAGGAGGTATCTTGCCTGCAGAGTTTGTGAATATGTACCATCACTTTAATTTGTTAATGCCGAAAGAGCGAAAACGCAAATAGTAAAAGCCTTCCTTAACAGGGAGGCTTTTTGACATATTGCTTTAAGTTGGAGAAAATAGGGTATGGATAATATAGGAAAAGGTGTGTGTAAATGGATCGTGAATTAAGAAATGCACGAGTGCGGGAACTTCTTGCGATGAATGGGTATTTGTTTTTACTTTTGCTGTTGTCATTTGTGTTTGTATACGGGCAAGTGGATATGGAGGCAGTATTATTTATTGTGGCGCTTCTCATCATCGTGTATAACGGAGTACGGCTTGCGACAATTAATAAACCTATGTCTGTTTTTAAGTGGAAACGTTTCTTAATCACGCACGAACAAGTCATGTTTGGTCCAGATGAATGGAAGCGAAGAAGGAAATTCGATGTAATTGTACAACTAGCGATGGCGTTTTTGTTAGCCTTTTTAAGTCGACCGCCATTTGCTGGGAGAGCGTGGACGTTCGACGAAAGCACTGTTATATTTCTATTAGGAATGACGGCTGTGCTCGCTCTATTAATCAATTATAGTACGATTTCAAAAGGGCGTACGATTGATACATGGACTGGAGGTGAGCAGCGAGGGATCGAGTTTCATGGGAGAACGCTCCAGCTCCTAATCGGTATTGGTGTAGCGTGGCTTATCTTTTTAACATCAATAACTGGAATAATGTTCTTTTTATAAGAGAGTAGACAGGAAATCGCTGAAAAACGACGAGAGGGGGGGTGGAAAAGACTTTTCAATCCCTCGTTCTATTTGGTATTCTTTTTTTTCTTTTTCTGTAAGTGTGGATAGTAGGTAATTGCGATTTATGGTTTCTGACTTTTATTATTTCTTTCTTGATTATGAATTATTTATGGGAATAAACATGAATGACACGACTAGTGGGGGTAATGATGACACGAGAAGAACTTAGGAAATTACGAATAAAGCAATTGTTATGGCTGAACGGTGCACTCATTATTTCTTTTATTATTTATGTTTCACTTCTGACCACAAATATAAGTATGGATGCAATCCAATTTGGACTCGGACTTTTCCTACTAATGACTGGAATAAGTGCTGTTGTCACAAAAAGAGAGCTACTTTACTTGCTTCCTTCTATGAAAAAATTGATGGACTATGAGAAAGAGAAGTTAGGAGATGAGTGGAAGCGGAGTCGTTCGACGGGAGGGTATATGCAAATAGGGCTAGGCCTATTCTTTATCCTTCTAAATATGCCGCCTTTTTCTGATGACCCGTTTTTGTCATCAAGATCATTTATCCTATTCATCATTGGTCTATGCATCTTATTTTCAATTGTTGTTAATCTTAGTGTAATTGCGGGTTATCGTAAAATGGATCGCAGTACAACAGAAGAGTTAAAAGGATATACTTACAAAGGCATGATGATTGGCTTAATAATTGGAATAGCAATTGTCCCTGTCATTATGATTGGCGTTTTTGTTATCATTTAAGGAAAAGGAGGGTTTGTTATGACGGGAAAAAGTTGCAGTCTTTAAGGAGAACGGATTTGCTATTATCTAATTTAATGGCTGTCCCATCTATTTTTGTCGTATATTTTATGTTTACTAGTTCAAACCCTCAATCTTATTTTGTTTCTTCAGTAAGTTTAGTATTATACGGGAGCATTCGATTTACTGTTCTTAAAAGCGATTAAAAAATACCACTGAAGCTGTTACATGTCGTCTAACAGCTCCAGTGGTATTTACAAATAAAGTTTTCTTATTGATAAATTCGCGGAACACGCTTTGAAATTGAACAGACAATTTCATAATTAATCGTACCGGTTAATGTCGCCATTTGATCTATAGGAAACTCGACAAGATCGCCAAGACGAACATCTTGTAAATCGGTCACATCAATCATTGTTTGATCCATACAGACTCGTCCGATAATTGGAGCTTCTTTTCCATCAATATAAGCAAAACCTAAATTTGATAGTGCTCGTGATAAACCATCCGCATATCCAATTGGTAAAGTTGCCACCTTTCGTTCAGAGGGCAATGTGTGTGTTCTCCCATAGCTAATCGAAGAGCCTCTTGGTAACGAACGAATCGCCGCAACGCTAGAATAAAGCGTCATTGCTTGAGTAAGTGGAAGGGGAAACGTGAGTGCGACATCTGGGAGCAAGCCGTATAAACTGATGCCAACTCGTACCATATCGAGATGTTTGTCCTTGTGGTAGAGTGTTCCCGCACTATTACAGCAATGTTTAATCGCGATTGTAATACCAGCATCATCTAATGCGTGTGCAAAGCCAAGGAAGCGCTCAAATTGTTCGTCTGTATAACTTGATTCTAAGTTATCCGCTTCGGCAAAATGAGTAAACAATCCTTCAAGCTCGATTGTTGGATGACTTGCTAAAGGTCGGGCAAGCTCAAGTAATTCTTCAGTTGATTGTACACCAACACGGCCCATACCTGTATCGGTTTTCAAATGAACTCTTGCTTGATGGTTGCTTGTAGCCATAAGATCTAGCAGGGCATCACGTACTTCTTGATTAAAAATCGTGATCGTAATATCACGAGAGACAGCCTCTTCAAGTGCCTCCGGAGCAGTGTAACCTAAAACAAGAATGGGTGCGGTAATACCTGCATCTCGAAGCTCGATTGCTTCATCAAGAATCGCTACACCAAGATAGGTTGCTCCTCCTGTGAGGGCAGCTTTTGCTACGGGAAGGGCACCATGCCCATATCCGTCTCCTTTTACAACAGCCATAAGCTGTGCACCTTGTGAAAGTGATTCATTAAAGAGGGTGGCATTTGTTTTTATTGCGTTTAAATCAACAGCAGCAAACGTATTGCGGTGGCTACTTTTTTTTCACAAGTCAACACTCCTTTCAAGTCAAAAAACACAGAGAAAGCCCCTCATCATATCGATGCAGGGGCTTCGTGTGTTGCTAGCAGTTATTAAGCAAGTTTTGTTGATTTTGCAAGTGCTTCTTCAACAGTAACAAGCTCATATCCAAGATCGCGTGCAACAGCGCTGTAAGTGACATCGCCATTCGCTACGTTTAGGCCAAGAGCAAGTGCCGGGTTTTCAGCAAGCGCTTTTTGTACGCCTTTGTTTGCAATTTGCATCGCGTAAGGGATTGTCACATTTGTCAGTCCAAGCGTTGATGTGCGTGGAACAGCACCAGGCATGTTCGCAACCGCATAGTGTACAACGCCATGCTTCGTATATGTCGGGTTATCGTGTGTTGTGATTTTATCTACTGTTTCAATAATACCACCTTGGTCAATAGCTACGTCAACAACAACTGAACCTGGAGACATTGATTTAACCATTTCCTCTGTTACAAGCTTAGGTGCTTTAGCGCCAGGAATTAAGACAGCGCCAATAACAAGGTCAGATTCTTTTACTGCTTCTGCAATATTAAGTGGGTTAGACATTAATGTTTGAATGTCGTTTCCGAACTGATCATCGATTTGACGAAGACGGTCTGCACTCAAGTCAATTAATGTAACGTCAGCTCCAAGACCAACTGCGATTTTTGCTGCGTTTGTACCAACAACTCCGCCGCCAATAACGGTTACTTTCCCACGTTTTACACCAGGTACGCCAGAAAGAAGAATCCCTTTTCCGCCTTTTAGTTTTTCAAGGAATTGAGCACCGATTTGAGAAGCCATACGTCCAGCTACTTCACTCATTGGTGTAAGAAGTGGAAGCGTGCGGTTTACTTCAACTGTTTCGTATGCAATCGCAATTACGCCACTATCAACGAGTGCTTGAGCAAGTTCTGGCTCAGCAGCAAGATGAAGGTATGTGAATAGGATTAAGCCTTCACGGAAATAAACGTATTCGGAACTAAGTGGCTCTTTTACTTTCATGATCATGTCTGATTTTGCCCAAACGTCTTTTGCTTCAGGAATAATTGTTGCACCAGCTGTAGCGTAATCTGTATCTTCAAAGCTTGAGCCTACGCCAGCGTTTTGCTCAACTAAAATCGTGTGACCTGCTTTTGTAAGTGCAACAACACCTGCTGGCGTAATTGCAACGCGGTTTTCGTTATTTTTAATTTCTCTAGGGATACCAATAATCATGTCATCGTCCTCCAAAAAAGGGATATGTGTTTCAATACGTTTAGTATAAATCCACAAAAGAACGATTGCATTGTGCCAGATATTTAAAATGGAAGCGTTTATTTGTGTAAATCAACAAACGATCTATTTCATGTTGTGAAAGAGCTTCATATCTAGATAAATGCCAATTTTTTGCACGGGGTCTTTTAAGTCAACCATCGTAATTTCTTTAATTCGTTTAAGGCGATAATTTAACGTGTTTACATGACAATGAAGCAATTTTGCAGCTGCGCTCATATTGTCTTCCTTATCAAGAACTGCTTCAAGCGTCTCAAGCAAGTTCGTTCGATTCTCACGATCATAGGCCTGTAATTTTTGAATGACATGATTGGCAGCGAGCTTTTTTGTTTCACTTGAACGTTTTAAAATATCGATGTATCGAAAGACACCTAGTTCATGATAGAAAATAGATTCATGTAGTTCCCTTTTAAATAACTGCTTTAAACGAATGACGGTACTCGCTTCTTCAAAGCTAGACTTTACATCATCATATTGTTCTTTAGGATAGCTACAGCCGGATGCGGTAATACAGAGACCAAAACGTTCCTTCACTTGTCCAGAAAATGTATCAATAAACTCACGCGCTTCTTGATCAAAATCCAATACAGAATTTGGCGATACTAATAAAATAAGCTCATTCTCATCGAGTGTTTGAATGAGAATTTCCATGCGCTGTGCTGTTTTTGCCGCATAAGCAAGTTGTTTATACTGTGCTTTTGTCATCGATTCAAACGAAAACACGATGATGGCAATGGCTTGTTCTTTTTTTAACCCTAATCGCATTAAATGTGCAGCAACAGTATCGTGATCTGCGACATCGCCTGTCATCATTTGCCAGAGTAACTCTTGGTCATTCCGTTCTTTTCGTTTTGTTTGTAAATTTAATTGCAATAGCTGATTTCGTGCTTTAATAGCAGCAATTTTTAAGTCAGTTAAATCTTGCTCTGTCAGAGAGCGACCGACCTCAAGAACCCAATATAACCAAGGACTTCTTCATTTTTACGAATTGATATAGCAACGCGATTGCCAAGACCAATATCAGAAATCGTTGGAATGACTAGTGGTTCATCACTTTTATTCAGCGTGGGGATCACACCATCTTTCCAAAAGCGGTTAATGACACGTTCGGGCACGCGTCTTCCAATAATTGTAGAGATTCGAGCAGCATCGGTTTCATCTTCATGGGAACTATAAGCAAGTAAATGATGATTGGAATCTTCTATTGTAACAGGACAATGGAGACGCTCACTAATAGCGTCCGCGAAATCGTCGAGTGAATCAAATGGTTGATTGAAAAGGCGGTTCGTTTCGTTGCCCATAAATCAAGCTCCTTCTTTAATTTGTTGAAAATCACGAAGCAAGCGTTTTCAGTTTGTGTACATTCACAAATACAAGTCTTGATTGTCGTGATAGAATAACTTACGATTAGATAATATTATCACACAATAGGATTTTGGTCTGGGAGTGACACGATGAGTTTTTTAGACATCATAGACAGGATTAATGATTTTTATGGGGACTCCCCAGCTTAGTCCTATTATTTGGGACAGGCTTGTTTTTAACAATCGCCCTTAAGGGATTGCAATTTCGTAAATTAATCCACGCCTTTAAGCTTGGATTTGGTAAAGAAGATGAAAAAGATTCCGCTGCTGAAGGGGATATTAGTCATTTTAAAACATTAATGACATCGCTTTCGGCAACAATTGGAATTGGAAACATAGCTGGTGTTGCAACTGCTGTCACACTCGGTGGACCTGGAGCGATTTTTTGGATGTGGATCGTTGGTTTGCTTGGAATGGCAACCAAATACGCAGAAGCACTTCTTGCCGTAAAGTTTCGAGTTAAAAATGAACGCGGTGAATATTCAAGTGGTCCAATGTATTATATTGAAAAAGGATTAGGGAGCAAATTTAAATTCCTAGCCATCGGCTTTGCATTATTTGGTGCGATCGCTGCGCTTGGCATTGGGAACAGTGTTCAATCCAATTCCATTGCGGACGTTGCATTAAATAGCTTCCACATACCAAATGGTGTAACTGCACTTGTATTAATCGTCCTAGTTGCGATCATTATTTTTGGTGGCATTCAGCGTATTAGTTTCTTGTCTACCATTTTTGTACCTACAATGGCCGTGCTCTACATGGGCGGTGCTGCATTAATTCTTATACTTAATTACGACATGATCATTCCAGCGTTTCAATTGATCTTTTACCATGCGTTTAATCCCGTTGCCGCAACGGGCGGTTTTGTCGGAATCGTTGTTGCAGAAGCCGTTCGAAACGGTGTTGCCCGTGGGATCTTCTCCAACGAAGCAGGACTTGGTACAGCAGCTTTAATTGCTGGTAACGCTCGTGCAGATCATCCTGTTAAGCAAGCGTTAGTAGCAATGACAGGTACATTTATTGTAACAATTATTGTATGTACGGTTACAGGCTTAGTATTGCTCATTACTGGGTTCTGGGATGCATCAGGCGGATTAATTTCTGGTGTGATGCATGATCCAACGCTTGAAGCAGGTGCTTTAACAGGTGCTGCATTTGGCTCCGTACTGGGAACAGTTGGTGAATACATTGTATCACTTTCCGTTATTTTCTTTGGATTTACGACGATTGTCGGTTGGTATATCTATGGTGAGAAATGTTTTGAGTATTTAGCAGGAACTAAAGGAACCGTCGTCTACCGTCTCATTTACATTGCAGCTTGTGGTATGGGTGCAGTCGCAAACCTTGCGACAGTATGGGCATTTGCTGACATGGCGAATGCACTTATGATGATTCCAAACTTAATTGCCTTGCTATTGCTTTGGAAAGTGGTTGTTTCTGAAACAAACGATTACTTCACCAACTTCTATAAGCACGGAAAAGTATAACAGAACAAACCAAGAGGTCATAGTCATCTATGGCCTTTTATTCATGTTATAAAGGTCAAAATTCAACGAGAAATGGTTGATTAGTACTGTTTATACAATCCTCAATTCGTTGCCTGAAATTATTCCACGTAACCATTTCAAGTGCCTGGGGAAATGGAAAAAATCCAACTTCTAAACTTTCTTCTGACGGAGTAGGCTCACCGCCAATTGGTTTAGCTAAAAAGAGGATGTTGCAAATCGATTGGTTGATGTTCTGATAAACACCACAAAATCTGATGATTTCAACATCAATTCCTGTTTCTTCTCTTGTTTCCCGAATCGCTGCAGCTTGTATCGATTCACCAACCTCTACTTGACCGCCAGGCATTTCCCATCCTCTCCGTGGACCTTTTATTAATAAAAGCTCTTGTTTTGAATTGACAACAATGGTTGCTGCCGAAACAAAGTGTTTTGGTGGGACCATGCACATACCTCCAAATTGTCTTTACTAATGACACTAACGTGATCAGCTAGCTGGCGCAAGCCATTCTTTTGACGAAGAGTTTTTTATTTTATAGTTGAAAATGATTATCACTATCATTTAAACTAAAGTCATTACGGAAAGGAGCGATTTTCCAATGCGAGTGTGTATTGTCTATGCCAGCATGTCTGGGAATACAGAAGATATTGCTGTAATCATAAAAAAAGAACTGTTAAATGGTGGGGTAGATGTAGACTTCGAAGAAATGGATGGCTATTCAGCAAGTGACCTAGAAGGTTATGACGGGGTGCTTATTGGCAGCTATACGTGGGGAGATGGAGATTTACCCTACGAAGCAGAGGATTTTGAAGAAGAGTTGGCGGAAATTGATTTATCAGGCATACCTGCAGCTGCTTTTGGTTCTGGAGATCGTGTGTATCCATCTTACTGTGAAGCTGTACATATTTTTGAAAAAACTCTTGGAGAATGCGGAGCAACCATTGTAGGTGAATGCCTAGAAATCGAATTTGATCCAAACACCGATGCGGAAATTGAGGCATGTCAGACGTTCGCTCAGACCTTCCTTCATGCATTAAAGCAACGCACAGCCGTTTAAGCCTTTGTTAGGCACGTCCTTCATGGTACAATGGGAAAAGTGAAATTTGCCGAAAAAGGACGTAAAAAACCATGAAAAAACAAGCACCGCCCGTTCAGAAAAATGACAAACTGACGGTCACAATAGACGATTTAACACATGATGGCTCTGGAGTTGCAAAAGTAGACGGGTACGCCTTGTTTATACCAAACGCTCTTCCTGGCGAAACAGCGGAAATTAAAGTGATTAAAACAAAAAAAGGGTACGGCTTTGCGCGTTTAATGGACGTTAAAAAAACAAGCGAACACCGAGTTGAACCACCA
The DNA here is from genome assembly GCA_001310375.1 of Bacillus sp. JCM 19041. Lineage (GTDB taxonomy): Bacteria > Bacillota > Bacilli > Bacillales > Bacillaceae_D > Shouchella. The sequence goes on from BAXC01000014.1 coordinate 18,081, forward strand.
TGCCCAATTTTTTATAAATGTGGTGGCTGCCAAATTCAACATATGGACTACGAGGCGCAGCTCGCTTCAAAACAAAAGCAAGTAAAAGACGTGATGGAACGTGTTGCAAAACTTCCCGATGTACCTGTTCATCCTGTTTTGGGAATGGAAGATCCATGGCGTTACCGCAACAAGTCACAAGTTCCAGTTGCTTTTCAAAATGGTGACTTTGTTGCTGGCTTTTACGCAAAACGAAGCCACAGTATTGTTGATATGGATGAATGCATTATTCAACATAAAGAAAACGACATTGTGGTACAAACAGTTAAACGACTTGCCAAAGAGCTGCATATCCCAGCTTATGACGAAGAAAAACATAATGGTGTGCTCCGTCACATCGTTGCTCGGTATGGCAAAACAACGGACCAAGTTATGGTTGTACTCGTGACAAAAGGCAAAAAACTGCCACGTCAAGAAGAGCTTATTGCCGGGATTAAAGAACATGTTCCAGGCGTTGTCTCGATTGTGCAAAACGTAAACAGCGAGCGCACAAACGTAATTTTCGGTAAACAAACCGACGTACTTTGGGGCGAAACGTATTTATACGATGAGATCAATGGCATTCGCTTTGCTATCTCGGCCCGCTCGTTTTATCAAGTAAACCCCGACCAGACGAACCGCCTTTACAGCAAAGCGCTTGAATATGCGGACTTACATGGCAGTGAGACGGTCATCGATGCCTACTGCGGCATTGGAACGATCTCGCTTTTCCTCGCGCAAAAAGCACGCCATGTGTACGGGGTTGAAATTGTTCCAGAAGCGATCACTGACGCAAAACGAAATGCGAAGCTCAATCACATCGATAACGCAACCTTCGCTGTTGGCGAAGCAGAAAAAGTCATTCCGTGGTGGCATGCCCAAGGAATACATGCAGATGTTATCGTCGTTGACCCACCACGCAAAGGCTGCGACGAAGCCTTGCTTACAACGATGCTTGATATGAAGCCAAAACGGATTGTCTATGTATCATGTAACCCAGGAACGCTTGCCCGTGATTTACGCATTCTTGAAGATGGTGGGTACGAGACGCAAGAAGTCACGCCTGTAGATATGTTCCCGCAGACGACACATGTGGAGTGTGTGGCGTTGTTAACCTTGGTGTAGAGAGGTTTTGGTGTTACTGACTACTTGCATGACCACATTTTGACCACACCGCTCAAATAACGATGCTTTTTCGATTTTTTGAGCGGTGTTTTCTTGTATATCGGGAGTGACGTGCGAATAAACATCTGCTGTCATTTCGGTGCTGCCGTGACCTAATCGTTCTGAAACAATTTTGGTGTTTTCTCCAAGCCTTAATAACATTAAGCGTAGGAGTGTCTTAAGTATGTCTTAAGTCATGTATACGAATTTTCTTTCACCCTGCTAATTTGGTTGTTATTTATTCAACTAACAGTGCTATATAGCTAATTAGATAAAATAGTAGATGGGAACTTTTTTATTTGAATAAGGATTAAAAAATGGCTAACGATTCAAAATCGATAGCATCATCTTTTGTTAACGTGTCTTTTATTTAGAGAGACATCTCGTTTCTCCTTCAGTCAGTTACTTCTTTTTTACTTTTGGCCATAAAGGTCGTTGAACATATTTAATCATCGTATTGAAGACAAGCCCCCATTGCGGATTTGTTAAGGAACCAATTGATGTTTCATTCGTAACACCTAAGCTTTTTCTTATATGTTTTAACTGTGGAAGAGTAAATATCCCTTGCAAAGCAAAACCCAAGGGGGCATTAGGCTGCTTTAGGGCATATTGTGCAAGTCCCAGGAAAGCTAAATAATACTTTTTCTGGACAATGGGCTCTATCCTTCTCGTTATTTCGACCATTGCAGAATCAACTTTGGGTGGTGGGGAGAAATTGTTTTTTGAGATGTCTTTGATATAGTGTATATCAAACCACATCCTCCAAGTTAACACATAAGAATCTTTGACTGACTTTGAAGTAAAGCGTTTTGCCGCCCCTTTTTCCATTACAATGACCCCTTTTTTAAATCCACTTGATGGATTTAAAAGCATCTTCATGATAGGTGTTGTAATGGAGTATGGTATATTCGATACAACAACAAAACTGTCTTTTGGTAAAAAAATCTTCATAATGTCTTGATGAATTATTTTCGTGTTAAAATTCTGTGCCGTTTTCCTCTTTAGAATTTCGACAAATTTCGAATCGTATTCTACTGAAAGGAGCTTTCCGGCACTTTCCGCTAATAATGTGGTCAAAGCTCCTTTCCCGGCACCTAATTCTAAAACTGTATCACTGCTATTTATATTTGCTCGGTCAATAATTTCATTAAGTAATTTCTTATTATTCATTAAATGCTGTCCAGAAAAATTAGGGAATTTCTCACTGCTTAATTTTCTTTGACTGCATTTACGAGTCTTTTTTAGCCATACTATCTCTTCCCTTCGATTAAAAAATCACAGGTAACTGCTTGTGATTCAGAGTAAAGGGAAGAAAACCCATCTTTATTAGAGGAGGTATTAAGCATACGTAGCCGTAACCAAATAAACCTACCTTTCGCTAACAAAAGAAGGGAGTTATACATAAATAAAGGAAGACATTACGATCCGCCTTCCTTCACATTACATATTTTCTTTAGGGAATGAAGGTTATTTAAAAAGGGGCAGACTAATCCCATTTACTCTGAAAACACAAAAACAGAGCCTTTGAACGTATTAAATTTATTAGTTCAAAGTTGAGATACGAAGTCTGACATACGAATGACCCATTTTAAATAATCCTCCTCATAACAATTTAATGATACATTTTCTATTATAACCAGCTTACCGTCGGAAGTCAAAACATTCTAATTTATTTCGCCGGACGGAGAATATTCAATACATCTTTCGTCTCTTCTTTTTTGATAAAAAGGTATATAACAACCAAATGCCAAGCGTAACCTTTCACGCGGTGTGAAAAAAGCATAAAAAGAACCACTGTCTACCTGAAAACAGTGGTCCGAAGAAGAAACTTATTATGAACTAAGTAAAGTATATAAAACAATATGTTTCCTGTCAACAATAAAGTTTCCTCAATGCAACTTTTGTGAGGAGCGTGTAGAAGCTTAATCGCCGTATGCGTTTTTTTATTGTTTCCGTTTTATGGAATAGGGTATTGATTAATACCGGTGATCCTAAAAAAACTAAGATTATAATCATTTGGCTGGGCGTAAGTTATGCGGCTAAGTTATTGTTTTGCCTGTAATATCGAGGAGGGTATTTCATTTTAATAATTTTCTGTGATTATAGCGATCGTTGCGACGGTGTATTACTAATGATGGATAGTTGGACGTGGATCTTCCCTGCGGTAGTTCTTGTGAGTTTGACCGTAACAAAGTTCGTTAGCAAGTATGTAAATGTAGATGAATACAGCGAGTAAAGAGCGTGTATGAGCTTAATCAACGTATGCGTTTTTGTATTACAGGTTTTCCGGATGAATTGGTTCGGTGCGGCAAGTAAATCATCTAGAACTGGTTGACCGTGTCTCATTTATATTTTACGTTTAACTGGGAAAATCAGTTATGGGGTGAATAATGAAGTATTTAAAGTATTTTTTAGTTGCTTTGGGAATTTCGATTGTTTTATCTATTGCACTCCCGATCGTGTTAGGGAATATTATTTTAACGTTCATATTTTATGCTCCTGTTGTATTCTTCATCACATTCATCGTTCTTGTAGTAAATGAAATACGTTTGTACGGTAGAAAACGGAGGAATAGAGCAAACCACCAAAGTGACTAGGAACTTGCGAACGGCATACACGCCGTCGTTAAAAGCAGAGTGTATGCCGGAATCGAGGATTAGGCGGAAAAGCATAAGCTATTTACTTTTTAGTATTTAAGCTTATCACTTCTTATCTTGTACAACTTTCCATTGATCGTTTATTTCAGCTTGCAGTTGGTTTAATTTTGTGGCGATCAAATTAGCTTTCTCTAAATCTTGAAAGAGCATTTCCCTTTGAGTATGTGGATCTTGATACACATTTGTTTCGTTTTCGCATTCACGAATAACTCTATACATTGGGTAGTACTCCTTTTTAAATTGATAATCGCATAAGTTGACTGAAGTGACAATACTTGTTGTTAAAAACAGGAATTAGTTACCATTAATTAAACCCACTTTGATCATCAATTCAGACCTTTGGCTTATCGGAGAAAGGGATTTGATGGGTGAGTATAAAGAAATGTAAAAAATGGGCGGCTAGTAAGAGGGAAGAATCTGTCTGTAGCTTAGTAAAATTGGTATAAACATTTACTATTTTAAAAGGTTCGTGTATAAAATATGAATAAAAATGAGAAAAATGCTAAAATATGCATTATTTATAGAATGAACTTGTAAATAATCAAAGAAATACATAAACTAAGAAGAAAGAGCTAGTCTTTAGGAGGAACCATGAGCCCCCATAACGAACTTGTGCGGCAGCTAAAGCAAGAGTTTGAACAGAAGCTAGTAAGAAAGTTGTATCCTGCTGAAATTCTTTTGTTAGTTTCTATTGCCAGTAAAGCGTATGTTCCTTCGGAGAATCTCTTGTTTCAAGATAAGAATAAAGTCGGCTTGTAGCTTTAATCTAATGGCGTCGTAGTAGGCCTCTAGAATTAATTCATCTGAGAGTTGTTCAAGAGACATGATTAACCTCCATCTATTATCAAATTTATAATACACAAATTTCATCTTACAAATAGAGGTTGGGAAAATCAAATGTAACGAATCGACCAAATGAAAAAGAGTACAGAAGATGTGTTTTAAATGCTACTTAGTCGCCATGAGTGGCTTTTTTTTTCGGGATTTTCAAATAAAATAAAAAAGCTTACCTTGAAGTAAGCAGGATTAATTATCATTCGTATAGTTGGAGACAACGGTTTGCAACAACTCAATTTGTTCGTCGAGAAATCGTTTTTGATCAATTTGTATACTCAAAATGTTTCTTTCTGTTTTTAGTCGTTTGAGCTCTCGTTTGAACAAATATAACTCTTCCAGAGTTAACATAAATAAGCCCTCGTTTCTATTTGTTCAATGAGGATGTTCCCGGAAATGAAGCAGTCTAAACATAAAAAAGTGAAGGTTTTCATTCTATATGCGGGCAATCTTGTTAAACTCGTTAAGGCATGTCAAAAGGGATTAGGGTTGTGTGTCTTTGTGTATGAATTCTTGGTATACGAATGAATTATTACGAATAGAAATAGTAGTGGTACGTCAAATGACTTGACACAATCTTCGTGCTTTTATAAGCTAAATTAACAACATGATGATCAACGAGATTAGTTGGCTCGTCTTTATACGATAAACGTCTATCACACAAATAAATCCTTGCAGCGGTTTATCTGTGTTTTTTTGTTTCTTGTTAATCAAGACAGGAGTGATTTTATGACGAAGACTAGACGAATGACGCGGATCTTTGCAAGTGATGGGAAGTCCATTACGCTTGCGCTTGATGGCTATCATTTCTCTTCAAAAACAGATGGAATCGATAAGGCAATTACGTTGATGCCAGCACTAATTAAAAGCGGACTAGATGCAGTACTTGTTACATATGGAATGGCAAAAGCGCATGCTGATGCTTTCGGGCATGTAGGGATGCTTATTCGTGCGGATGCTTCAACAGGAATTTTTGACCCGACTGTACCGCGGACAATGGCGTCTATAACCGTAGAAGATGCCGTTCGGCTTGGGGCGGACGGGGTCATTTCAATGACATTCCCCGGTTCAGAAAATGAAGCAGAGTCCCACAGAATCGCTTCTGCTTTAGCGAGAGAGGCAGATAAGTGGAATATGCCTTTATGTGCGAGACGTTGCCATTTGGCTATGCTGTTACAAATGAAGCGTCAAATGACGCAAGGCTCATAGCCTCAGCTGCCCGAATCGGAACTGAGTTTGGCGCAGATATCATAAAAACACGTTTTTCAGGTAGGGCGGAAGATATAGAAATTGTGAATGCGGCGAATTGTCCGGTCTTGGCGTTAGGTGGTCCGAAAACAGAAAGGGTCGAGGATTATTTCTTATTTGTGAAACACTGTATCGATATGGGCGCAAAAGGAATTGCTGCCGGGAGAAATATCATCCAAAGTGAGAACCCGGTTGGAGTAGTTGCTGCTTTAAACGTTTTAATTCACCAAGGGGGGACAGTGGAAGAAGCTTATCAGGCTTACCGTATATCCTTTTAATTTGTAAGCGTTTCAATAAGATTGACCTCATTTAAAAGGAGGGAATCGCTTGTGGAAAACTATGTTCTTGGAATTGATAATGGCGGGACGATTACGAAGGCGGCTCTTTATACATTAAATGGGAAAGAGGTTGGAAGCTCGTCAAGGAAAACGAAGATGATTATGCCACAGCCGTATCATACAGAGCGAGACATAAATGAATTATGGGACGCGAATGTAGAGGTAATCCGTAGCGTGCTGCAAACCACGCAAATTAAAGCAGATCAAATTATTGGTTTGTCAATTACGGGGCATGGTAACGGTGTTTATTTAACAAATAAGCAAGGAGAACCAGTTTATAACGGCATCATCTCCACAGATAATCGCGCGAAAGCTTATGTTGACGAGTGGTATCAAGACCCCCGGTTTGAGAGAGAGATCTTACCAAAAACAATGCAATCCGTTTGGGCGGGGCAGCCAGTTGCTTTGCTGGCATGGCTCAAAGAACATAAACCAGAAGTCATTAAGGAAACGGATTATCTTTTTATGGTCAAAGATTTTGTGCGCTTTAAACTGACAGGTAAAGCGTTTGTTGAAGTAACGGATTTATCGGGCACGAATTTATTGAATGTACGAGATCGTTGCTACGACAAGGAATTGCTTCGTTTTTTTGGTTTAGAAGAAATGATGTCGAAATTACCCCCTTTAAAGGAGTCAACGGATCGATGTGGATACGTAACAAAGGAGGCCGCAGAAGCAACAGGGTTACGTGAAGGAACGCCGATTGCGGGCGGGATCTTTGATATTGCGGCATCCGCCATTGCCTCTGGACTTGTTGAGGAAGACAAACTTTGTATTGTTGCGGGTACATGGAGCATCAATGAATACATTTCAAAGAAGCCCGTGATTGATAAAGAGCTGTTTATGACGTCTATTTATTGTTTACCAGATTACTGGTTAACAACAGAAGCAAGTCCAACATCTGCTAGTAATCTGGAATGGTTTATTGATCACTTTATGGATGACGAAAAAGACATGCCCTTGAGTACAACAAATCTGTATACGGCATCTGTAATCGTTTGGTGGCATCCACAACTCCTGATGAAAGCAATCTGTTGTTTTTCCCTTTTTTATTTGGAACAAATACGGTGCCAGATGCCAATGCATGCTTTATCGGAATGAATAGTTGGCATAAAAAAGAACACTTTTTGCGTGCAGTTTATGAAGGTATTGTGTTTGGACATATGTACCACATTGAACGATTACTGAAGTTTAGAGAGAAACCAAACGTGGCAAGAATTGCTGGTGGTGTAACAAAGTCAGATGTGTGGTTGCAAATGTTTGCTGATTGTTTGCAATTGCCACTCGAAGTGGTTGAAGTAAAAGAGCATGGCACTCTTGGTACGGCAATGTGTGCGGCTGTAATGGAAGGTTACTACGAATCAATTAAAGCAGCTGCGGAAGCGATGGTTCGAGTTGATCGGACGATTACACCAAATCGAGAGCAGGCTCACGTTTATGCTAAAAAGTATACCCATTATAAAGAAACACTAAAAAAGATGGAACTGATTTGGAAGGCAGGCGTATAGACGATGGATTTAGGGATTAAGGGGAAAACTGCGATTGTAACCGGCGGTTCGAGAGGAGTGGGAAGGGCAATTGCGCATACATTAGCCGAAGCAGGGGTAGATATTGCGCTTACTTATCAAGGGAACAAGGATCAAGCAGAGACTGTCGTGGAAGGGATACGCCATCTTGGGAGGGAAGCGAGCGCGTTTCAAGTTGATTTGGCTAATACAGACGAAGCCAATCAACTTGTTGATCGTGTTGTCCAACAGTTTGACACGGTGGATATTCTAGTCAATAACGCTGGCGTTTGGCCAACGAGTTACGTAAAGGAAATGAGTTTGGCAGAGTGGGATGCTACTTTGAATGTGAATTTGACGAGTGTCTTTTTAACTTCTCAAAACTTCGTTAACCATTGCCTTGAACGAGAGAAGAGGGGGAAAATAGTAAACATCACTTCTCAAGCTGCTTTCCATGGTTCAACAACAGGTCATGCTCATTATGCAGCAAGTAAATCGGGTCTCGTAGGCTTTGCGATTTCGCTTGCGCGGGAGCATGCGAAGGATGGTATTAATGTAAACAATCTCGCATTGGGGATTGTGCAAACCGATATGATCAAAGAAGCTTTAGAAAAGAATCAGGCGTACTATGTTGATCGCATTCCGCTTGGGCGCGTTGCCGAGCCAAAAGAAATCGCTGAGATAGCAAGTTTCCTTGTATCAGAAAAGGCAAATTACATAACTGGTGCAACATTGGATGTGACTGGTGGAATGCTAATGCGCTAAAAAACGAGAGGAGTAATGATTTGATATGAAATGTTTGGCAATTGCCGATTTATTTATCACTAAAGAGATGATGGAACAAGGTCTCTTGAAATTGGTGGACGCAGGAATTGATGTGACTGTGAAAGAATGGACTCATAGTAGTTTAGAGGATTTGCAAAAAGATAATCTTGCGATTGAGCAAGGAGGCAGCGAGGTTGTGGTCTTGCCACACACGCTATTTGAGGATATCGATCAATATGAAATAATCATTACGCAATTCGCTCCCATTCAAGAAAAAATCATTGAATTAGCGACAAATCTAAAATTAATCGGTGTACTCCGAGGCGGAATAGAGAATATTAATCGAGCAAAAGCAGAAGAAAAAGGAATTACAGTACTGAACACGCCAGGGCGAAATGCGCGTAGTGTGGCTGAGTTTACAGTTGGAATGATACTTGCTGAAATACGCAACATTGCTCGTTCCCATGCTGCACTAAAAGAAGGGAAATGGCGTAAAGACTTTTCGAACACGGCATTGATTCCAGAATTAGAAGATCGAACCGTTGGACTCATCGGTTTTGGCCATATAGGACAATTAGTAGGGAAGTTCTTAAGCGGATTCGATGCGCGGATTCTATTTTATGATCCCTATTTTAAAGGCGAGACGCATTTTAAACAGGTTGAATTAAATGAGTTATTGCAGCAGTCCGATATTGTCTCATTGCATGGTCGTCTAACAGAGGAGACCACCAATATGATCGGCTATGCGCAACTTAAGTTGATGAAGGAAACATCGATCCTCGTGAATACTGCTAGGTCCGGTTTAATAAAAGAAGAAGATTTTATTTTAGCTATGCAAAACAAACTCATCGCTGGAGCGGCGATTGACACGTTTGATCATGAACCTTTAGGGAAAGATAGTCCTTTTTTAACACTTGATAATGTAACGATCACAGCTCATATGGCAGGAAGTACAACTGATGCATTTCGAAACACGCCAAAGAAATTAGCAGAACGGGTACTTAAGTGGATAGAAACGTAAGCATTTAAACAATTTGAAAAGAAAAGCCTGCAACTTGAGCAGGCGTTTATCCATTATGAATTTAAATCTTTTAGACCTGGGCTATGCTCATTTGGAATAAGTGCACGATAAATCATTTATTATGTAAAAAAGTCTATGTACTGTCCATAGACTCAATTGTTCATAACCCGTTATTTATTGTCTCTTCCTCTAAGGCCAAGAAGACCCGCTAAAGCCAACTAAACCAATCCAACCCCAATTGTTATTACCATCATCTGTTTGAGCAGTATTAAAGTTCTGAGATGCTGGTTGGTTATTGTTATATTCCCGAGCATCTGCCGCCTGTGTACTTAAAACGGTTGCGATTGTTATCGTACATAGGACAAGGGACAACTTCTTTTTCATGCGTATCACTCCTTTTTATTTACCTTAATATTTTTGTTTTAATCCCTTCTTATGCATACCTCATTTTTCCAAAAGCGCTTATGCAAAGTCAGCGCAATTAGAAACATACTTTTTGTGAATAGTATCGGAATTCGCAGGTTTTTTCTTTCTAGAATGGAATATAAAAGAAAGAGTTTTTTTAGATGGAGGTTGATTTCATGTTGACATTACACATATTTAATGAGGCAAGAGAACGCTTGTATAACAAAGTCCACTTCACACCATTGCTCACATCATCGACATTAAATGAACAAACAGGAGCATCTGTTTTTATAAAGGCAGAGCATTTACAAAAAACGGGCTCGTTTAAATAACGTGGAGCAATGAATCGAGTGTTAAAAGCGAAAGAAAATGGAGCATTACAGATCGTAGCGGCATCATCAGGTAATCACGGACAAGCGGTGGCCTATGCGGCGCGCTCACTAGGATGAAGGCGACAATTGTTGTACCTAAAACAGTGGTCGCGGTAAAGGAAAGTGCGATTAAAAGTTACGGTGGTGAAGTCGTCCATTGTGGAACAACGTCAGAGGAACGGTTAGGTTATGCCCGTCATTTAGTGAAGGAATTAGAAGGAGCGGAGTATATTCCCCCATACGACGACTATGAACTCATGGCTGGTCAGGGGACAGTTGGTATAGAAATACTTGAGCAAATACAAAGTCCTGATATTGTTGTTGTACCAATTGGCGGAGGTGGATTGATTTCCGGCATTGCAAGTGCCGTGAAATTAATGGATCCAGCTATTAAAGTGATTGGCGTGGAGCCATTAGATGCAAATGATACAGCACAATCCATTCAAGCGGGGAAACGATTGTCGGTTGAATCTTCGTCTACGATTGCAGATGGATTAAGGGCATCTATTCCTGGAGAGATGACTTTCCCGATCATTCAAACGAATGTGGATGAAGTGGTGACAGTAACCGATGAGCAGATCCAAGAAGCATTCCGTTTCTATTTAGCGAGGATGAAACAAGTTATAGAACCTTCTGGAGCCGTCACACTGGCTGCACTTCGAGCAGGGCAAATTAACCACCAAGGTGGGAAGTCGTGCTTGTAGCAAGTGGAGGGAATGTTGATCTTGACGGAATGGAGAGGATTTTACGTTCGTAATTATATGGAGGTGGCACGTGAGTTTTTATAAAGTAGCTATTGGTTTCTCACTGGGTTGTTCCTCATTAATGATTGGAAGGTTGTAGAGAATAAGAAGAAATTATTATTGAATGGGCTAGGAATGATTATCGTCGTGTTCTTGTTTATTGAGGGTGTTCGAAACTTAGTTGAGTATGTATAGAAGCTATTGCTAGGTCAGTAACAGCAACTGTACCGCAAATAAAAAGAAATGGGGTTTAGCTTGTCATGCTAAGGTAGAAATAAGAAAAAAAGGAGGAGTAAGGATGATTAAAAAATTGGTGCAAACCACAGTATATGTGCATAATCTTAAAGAAGCTAAGGATTTTTATGTAAATACGTTAGGTTTTGTTGTCCGTGCCGAAGAACAGTTTGAATCAGGCTGGGATTACTTAGCGATTTCTCCAGATAATCATAACGAAACAGTTATCGAACTTGCAAAAGCGAGTACCCCTGAACAAGAAAAGTTAATTGGAAAACAGGTGGAGGATTAAATATGATGATGTTTGAAACGGATGATATCCAATCAGATTACAATAGGTTGCAGGCTCAAGGTGTTATTTTTTATGGAGAACCACAAACAGTGCCAGGTGGGATGGGAGTTGGCTTCAAAGATTTATATGGAAATGAGCTTGATTTGTTTGAGCCGAATAAATTTTAGAAAGGCTTTCTGAAGTTAGAAAGAGGATGCTCTTAAGAGCATCCTCTTTCTCATCATTCTTTGAAAGCGCCATCCTCCGATTCTTGTTCAAAGACATCAACGGTACGCACAACGTAGTTTTTGTCACGGTCGTTAATTAAAAATGTTTTCCGTTCGTTATTAGAAACGCTGCTAATATAGTGTTCATTGCCTTCGCTATCAACCTCATAAATTCTGTAGCCTACAACAGCTTCGTCTCTGACTGCATGCCATGAAAGGAGTTCCCCTTGAATACCAATTTCTGTTGGAGGAGCTGGTGGAGTGCTTTCCTTTTCACTAGAAACAAGTTTTGTATAAACAACTAGGCGATCTTCGTGAGTTCCTTGATCTCGGTTAAACGTTCCAGTACACGTAATGAGATTCAATCGTTGTTCCGATGTCCCTCCAAAGACTTCGTTTAGGGGAGCATCATCATAAGGGTAGCTTGCGATTCGTTCCACTTCGAATTCCAGTTCTTCACCTGCATTATCTGTAACATAGACGCTAGCACCTTCTTCAATCTGATCGAGAGTAAAGAAGATAGCAGGCCCAGTCCGGTCATCTACATGCCCGGCTAAGACAGAGTTTCCCGTCGCACCAGGCATTGTGCCCGGTTCATACCAGCCGACTTCTTCGCCAGTATCAGGCACACCCATCGAACCGTCTTCAAGAAGACCCACTTCGACCACATTTGTATCAATCTCTAAAGAAGGAATCGAAATGTTATCTGGCTGAATGCCAGTTGTATCTGTTAATTCATCCTTTAGTACGTCGACATAGTCTTGGCTAAGATCAAATTCTTCAACTAAACTAAGGTTCTCTTCTGGTGGAGTGATCTCTTGTTCTCCAGCACTTTCAATTGTCGGATCCGGTGAGTCTAAATCAGAAGAGAGTTCTGCTTCTCCTGATGACTGACCACATCCTATTAGACTGATACTAACAACTGCGAGAACCGCTCCTCTATAGATCTTCATCGACTTAAACTCACCTCCGTATGTAAGTAGAAGAGGGTGGTGGGGACCCTCTTCTCTTTAGTCCTTATGCGTTTGAGCGTACTTTACGGATTCCGAAGAAACCGCCTGCTGCTGCAAGAACACCAGCCATCACCCAAGCAAACCAAGTCATGTTAGAGCTTTGCTCATTCCGCCCATACCTGTTTTCGGCATTTCAGGCATTGCTTCCTCTTCAAACATATCTGGGTGTTGGGCAACGATCGCACCGGCTAGACCTTTACCAATTTCAAATGTAAATGCATATCCTTCTCTGAACTGGTCAACAGAACCTGTGTAATCTTCATTTACATAAAGCTCAAATGTGTTGATGACTTGTTCTTCATGCATATTTACAATATCTGTTGCTGATTCTTTTGGTAAGTTCCCTTCAGTTGCAGTACCTAGAAATTCACCAAATTCGTCAGCAAAGGTATGAAGTTTATCGATTGCTGCTTGTTTTCCGTCTTCATCGTTATTTTTTGCAGCTGTCACATATTCAGATTGAGCGACAATGTGATTGCCCTGCCAAATTGTTTCGAATTGTTCTCCGCCTTCTTCACCATAGATTGAAGCGAATGCTGCTTTTATATCAGCTGTGTTTTCATCTTCAGCCCAGCTAACAAAGTCAAAATCACTTGCTTCGTTAAATTCTTTATTCATACCAAGTGTTGCAAGGGCAAAGTGTTCAGCTACTGAAGCGCTAAGATCAGAGCGAAGGTTGGCTGCATCTGTATCGGTGGCAGTACCTTTAAATGTATCTGAATTTTGCGTAGTAATGGCACCAGATAAGGCTGCACTAATATCAAACATGTGTGATAAGCCTTCACGGTATGTCATATATACCGTTTCATAATCTCCTGCTACGTAAGCATCAAATGCATCTGCTACTTGTTCTTCGTGAATGTCTAATACTTCAAACGCTGCTTCTTCTGGTAAATTTCCTTCAGTCGCAGTAGCTAGGAAACTAGCAAGTTCTCCGTAGAAGGAATCAAGCATATCTTCGGCTTCTTGCTGTGCTTGCTCATCTCCGTCTTTCACTGCTTGAACATAGTCGGCTGTGTATTGGTTATGTGCTGAGAAGATCCGGTTGAATTCTGCTCCACCTTCTTCGCCGTAGATCGAAGCAATTGCTGGTTCCATATCGGCTGCGTTCTGTTCAAGTGCTGCTTGTGCTTCATCTGCACCAGGTGCACCATCATATTGCGTTTGCATCGCTTTTACTGCAAGGACAAAGTGCTCTGATAATAGATGGTCTAGAGCACCTCTTAATTCAACTGCTGGCGTTTCTACTTGAGACATCGATTCTTGTGCTTGCACAGCAGCTGGTGTTACTGATGTTGCAAGTAATGATACTCCTAGCATCGGTAAAAGAACTTTTTTTAATTTTTTCATTGGGTTACACTCTCCTTGTTTTTGATTTCACTAAGCTAACGAGGCGGATGTCTATATGGATCACTTTTTGTATTAAAAAAAATAAAAAATCAAGCAGAGTAGGTTCTGCTTGATTTTTTCGCTTTATAATTCTTGGCTTAAAACAATTTCGCCTTGAGGCGTTTCGCTAGTGGCGTCAGGTTCAATCGTGATGGCGATTGTATCATAGCCCATAGAAGGGTCGAACGTAAATGTCGACATCCCACTTCCATCGGCAGTAGGAGTAAAGGTACCTGCTCGATGTGTTTCATCTCCTCTAATGAGCCATACTTGATAAACTTGATCTTCCGATGTTTGTGTTAAGTTTTCAGCTTGCACGATTAAATCGTTCTGGTTGTTTTTGTTCACAAGAGAAGCTGTTGCTTGAAAAGGAAGATCTGCTCCTGGTTGTAAACTTAATTGTTGTTCTAATGAATGAACGACAATTTCTGGTTCAGGTTCAGTAGGCACTTGTGGTTCGCCTGCTAGTTGGTTAAACGAATAGACATTGGCGATTAGTGAAAAGAATAATGCCGCAGCCATCGCTGGAAGTACCCAGTTCCTTTTTGGTTTTTGGTGTATCGTCGATTCTTGAATCGGTTCAGTTGTTTGTGGTGCTTCAACTGGCGCTTGTTGTTCAAATGCCGCCGATAGGACGCGGTCTTTTAATTCTGATTCTGGTTCAACCGGTTCAGTGATAAAGCCTAAGTCGTCTGTAAGCATGTTTAGTTCAGCCAATTCTTCTTGGCATTCCGAACATGTCTCTAAATGCGCCTCAAATGCTTTCGTTTCTTCATCTGTTAATTGTCCATTTATATAATCGATCAATTGATCGCATTGCTTACTCATGAGTCACCCCTCCAATCTTCTCTGATGATTGCATTGTTTCTCTTAGGTGCTTGAGTGCTAATCGAATCCTGCCTTTTACCGTTCCGAGTGGAATATCGCATTGTTCGGCAATCTTTTGTTGTGACAGTCCTTTAAAATAAAAGAGCTCGATCACTTGTTGTTGATCAGGTCCAAGTTGTTTCATCGCTTGCTGGATGTCTTCTTTCTTTTCTTTCCATTCAACTTGATCTTCAATACTTGGATCAGGATCTTCGGTTAACTCTCGTGCTTGCATATCTGATACAACTTCTTTTCGTTTTCGAATATGATCAATGACGGTATTTCTTGTTATTGTTAATAACCAACTTGAGAACTTGCCCTTTGAATCATCGTAGGCGCTTTTTTGCGTCCAAATCTTGATGAATACTTCCTGGACAATTTCTTCTGATAACTGCTTATCCTCGAGCATTTTATAACTAAAGGAATAAAGAAGTTTGACGTAGCGGTCGTAGAGATCTTCAAGAGCTTTTTTATCTCCACGTTTCATCCTTGAATAGAGTCTCGCATCTAATTCGGACATAGTTTTCTCCTTTTGTGAAAAAGTCTCGTTTGAAAAATGTAAAAATACGAAATAATTGCTTCGGATTATTATTCTACATTTAAATGACGAGAAATGCGAAATAAAGCGATTGGGAGCATCACTTTCTATTTAGATAACGAGGTAGAAACAAAGATGGATTACTTTTTGGTAAAAAAAAAGTTTTAGCTATTTTACTTTTGGGTATATAAACTATTTTGCCTCATTAAAAGACAGGTGAAAAGGGTTTACTTAGAGATAAGGGTGCGTTGATCTTTATGTGATGAAGGGAGTGCTAGAAAGATTAGCTTATTGATGAGTGGGTGAGTGAATAGCCGATGTTTTTCCTCCTTTGTCCTCGCTCCCGGCATACGCTTCGCTTTCCGCTGGCGACGGATGAGACGCGCATCGTAGCTGCGCGTCTCATCTTCGTCTTTCTCCCGCAGGAGTCCGCGTGTATGCCGTCCTGCTGATCCATTGAAGATAACAATGCAAATGGCGGTGTGCTCCAAAAGATCATCTTGTTTGGGAAGTCGATTCGGTATTCGAAAAGCTCAATGGAGGTTAAAGAAAGCAGTCCCTGTAAGTTATAACCTATTTGTGGAATTTACTTGCGCTAAACGGAAGGGGAAAGAATTGGATTTCTTCAGATAAGTTTGATAAAATACGTTCATGGTGGTGGGGAGATGGAACAATTAAAAGAGGCACAACTCGTCTTTAAGGCATTAGGAGAGGAAAAGCGGGTGGAGATCATTCGAATCGTGAATGCAAAGAGAGAGATATGCATAGCTGAACTTGGTCCACTTGTTGGAATGGCGCAATCGAGATTGTCTTATCATATGAAGATATTACTAGACACAGAGATCGTAAGGAAAGAGAAACGGGGTACATTTAGTTTTTACGCATTAAATCGCGATGTATTAGAAGCGTATTTATTGTCAGATACAATTAATCATTTGCTTAATGATTAATTTTTTTCGACCTATTAATCAAAAAAAGTTGATGTATTAGTTAGGTGGTTTATTTGCATTTAAAGAAGGAAGAGATCCGTAATTTATTTGAACTGAATGTGATGAGTGTCATTTTACTCACACAATCATTCCTACCTAGTATGCAGGAACGAAATGCTGGGAGAGGCGCTTAAGCCATACGTTCACTTAATGTCAAAGGCAGCCATTGTCAATTTTACAAAGGGAATTGCGGAGCTGGTTGCAGGGTCAAAGATTACTGCTAATTCATTGTTACCAGGTCCAACATTAACAGAAGACACGGAAAGGAAACTCAAACAAATGGCTAAAGATCGTGGCGAAACATTTGAAGAAATGCTTATACGTAAACATAATTCAACCTCAACGATTAACCGTTTTATTCGAACAGAAGAAATGGCCGCAATGGCGGTGTTCCTCGCTTCGGATAAGGCCGCGGCAATAACAGGTGCGGCGATCCGTGTGGAGGGTGGAATTCTTTTAACAATCTAAATCAGAAGAAGGTGGGACAACATGACGTATAAAATCGTCTTTTTTGATATAGATGGAACATTAACAGATGAGAGAAATGGAAGCATCCCACCAAAAACAAAAGAGGCCGTTCAGAAGCTTTTCCATAAAGGAATCAAAGTCGTTGCTGCGACAGGTAGACCTTTATCGATGTGCGAAGAGATAAAGAATCTTGGTATCGATACGTTCATTACAGCAAACGGTGGTTATGCAACACATGAAGAGGCGGTCGTCCATCAAACCGTTTTAGACCGGTCGGTTGTGCAAGAAATAAGTTTGTTCGCAGCGGAGCATTTCCATGGGCTTTCGTATTTGACCAAATCACTTAGCATGAATGGTATTCAAAGCGAACAAATTGCACAAGCTTTAAAGGAAACTTTGTCTTTAAACGAGTACCCCGTTTTAGCAGAAGCGATCAACTCTGAAGATGTTTTTTTTGTTTTGTCTCTACGCGGATGAGGGCATGGTGAAGAGCTATCAACAAGCGTTTCCTCATCTTATCTTTAGCCGGTGGCATCCGTATATCGTCAATGTCCTACAAGAAGACGTTTCGAAATCGGCGGCGATTAAAAACGTACTTGCTCATTTCGGGTACAAGGAGTCAGAAGCGATTGCTTTTGGCGACGGAGGGAACGACATTGATATGCTGAAGTTGGTAGATTTCGGGATTGCGATGGGAAACGGGAGTAAAGCGTTAAAAGCATCTGCCGATTTTGTGACGAAAAAAGCGAGTGAAGACGGGATTGATTATGCGTTAAGGAAGTTTGGGATAATCTGAACCGTGGACTTTTGGTTTGTCTACTTGTCTGCGCTATAATGTGAGTAGACGATAAAGTCAAAAATGAGAAAAGGGGATTCGATGACAAATAATAAGGCAGGTTGGAATTTCGATAATAGTTATGAACGGTTGCCTAGAAGCTTATTTAGCGTACAAGAACCAACACCTGTCCGTTCGCCTAAACTCGTTTTATTTAATGAGGAACTAGCTAAGTCACTTGGTTTAAATAGAGAATCACTTCATCAGAGTGAAGGGTTAGATGCACTAGCTGGAAATGCAATTCCTAACGGAGACCATGGACTTGCCCAAGCTTATGCAGGACATCAATTTGGCAATTTTACGATGCTTGGTGATGGAAGGGCACTGCTACTTGGGGAACAGGTAACACCACAAGGCGATCGTTTTGATATCCAGTTAAAAGGATCAGGCCGAACCGCATTTTCACGTGGAGGCGATGGCCGTGCTGCACTTGGACCAATGCTACGGGAATACATCATTAGTGAAGCCATGCATCATCTTGGTATTCCAACAACGCGTAGTTTAGCCGTTGTTTCGACAGGGGAAGACGTACGGCGGGAAACAGATTTACCTGGTGCGATTCTGACACGAGTCGCTGCCAGCCATCTTCGTGTTGGCACGTTTCAATATGCTGCGGGAAGAGGCGATATCGACGACTTGAAGGCGCTTGCCGATTACGCGATTAACCGCCATTATCCCGAAGCAGCCGACGCTGAAAATCCATATTTGGTTTTGCTGCAAAGTGTAATGAAGCGCCAAGCAGAATTAATCGCTAGCTGGCAGCTAGTTGGTTTTGTTCATGGAGTGATGAACACGGACAATACGACGATTAGCGGCGAAACGATTGATTATGGTCCGTGCGCCTTTATTGATGTGTACGATCCAGCAACTGTTTTTAGCTCGATTGATGTGCAAGGTCGATATGCTTACGGCAATCAACCATATATGGTGAATTGGAACTTGGCGAGGTTTGCGGAGTCGCTTGTGCCACTCTTACACGACGAACAAGAGCAAGCGGTTAAATTGGCACAAGAATCAATTGAAGGATTCAAAAATGAATACTTGAGCCATTGGTTTACAGGAATGCGCAAGAAACTAGGGCTGTTTCACGAACAGGACGAAGATGAAGCGATAATTGAGTCATTGCTGAAATTAATGGAAGAAACAAAAGCGGACTTTACGAATACGTTCCGCTCGCTAACGTTTGGCAAGCTGGAAGAGACGGAGCTCGCAACGGGTGAAGAATTTGCCGATTGGAAAAAACAGTGGCTAGCAAGGCTTGACGCACAGGCAGAGTCGAAGGAAGAAGCACAGCAGCTGATGAAAGCACACAACCCTGCCGTTATTCCGCGCAACCACCGTGTTGAAGAGGCATTAGAAGCGGCGGTTGATCGTGACGATTACACCGTCGCTAACGAATTGCTTGCTGTATTAGCCGACCCGTATGCCCATTCAAAGGAACAAGAAGCCTATGCGAATGTGCCGGAAAGCTGTAAAAGCGGCTATGTGACGTATTGCGGGACATGACGAAAGCAAAAGCTAGGATGCAAATGTATCCTAGCTTTTTTAGTTTAAAATGATTATGAGACAAAGAATAAAAGTCAAACCAGATAAGGGCGTCATAATGATGCGTTCTTTTTTGCTGCGCGAAAAAGCATTAGCCAACGTATTGATGGCCAAAAAAATCGTAATGATCCAAACGATCGTTGTTAGAGGTAGCCAGGACCATGGTGTAGGTAGCACATCTGTGTACAACAAAAAAGCAGCTGCAAATAATAAGAGAATAAGTGCGTTTGCCGCACTGACAATGCGTAAAGGTGTGGGCAATACTTTGTGGTAACCGCCCATGGCTGCTTCACCGTATGGTTTGCCAAGAGAGAGTAAGAGTTGGAAAATCGTCAAGCAACAAAAGATGAGTGCAACAATGATGGATAGAATAGACATGTTAGATGCTCCTTTCTGCTAACGTATATACGAAGCGTATTTGTCAAAGTTTCATGTTTATTTCATAGAGGATATGCCATTATAGAGACGAAATAGTACAGGAAGCCAAGAGAGAGACCAGGAAGGAGTTCGATGATATGTCTTACCTATCACTAACGACTTGGAGCCTTCACCGACTACTAGGTCCGTTGCATTGGACGAAGTGGGATGAACAAGCGAAGGAGCAGGTGACTGCGATCGATGAACAGCCACAAGTACATACGTTGCTAGAATTGCCACGTATCTTATCAGAGAAGGGTTTTCAAGCAATGGAAGTGATCCATCCTCATTTTCCGTCAACAGATGACACTTACTTAAAGCAATTTCGGAAATCGTTTGAAGAAGCAGGAATTCGTTTTTTTAGTTTGTTGATTGATTACGGCGATATCACAAGCACTGATCTATACGACGAGAAAAGGATATGGAATTTATCAAGGTTGGATCGATGTGGCGCAAATAGCGGGCGCGGAATATGTCCGTGTTATTGGTGGAGAGAGTGATCCATCCAACAAAGAGGCGCTTGAATTGGCAGCCAAACAATTAAATGAGCTGAACGCATATGCAAACGCCAAAGGTGTAAAGGTGATGACCGAGAATTTCCGTTCACTCACATCAACCGCTGAAAATTGTTTATACTTACTGGACTTTACAGAGATTGGTTTAACAAGTGATTTTGGCAACTTTACTGGACCTAAAAAACGGGCAAGCCTCCATTCCACGATCCCGAAAAGCCAGACGATTCATGCAAAGGCGCTTGCAAAAGCGGACGGCGGGATCGATGAAGCTGAGTTTGAGTCTTGCATGGACATTGTGAAAGAGGCAAAATACGAGGGTCCAATTACGATTGTCTACGATGGACCAAATGATATGTGGCAAGGGATTGAGAATGTGAGACGCATTGTAGAGCGTTATTTATAGAGGAATGAAACCTGTTCATGCAAAAGAGCACACGAGCAGGTTTTTTAATTTGTATTGACTCTTTTTGAGTAGTCTTGCATACTTATTAAAGTAGCTTTATTAAGTTGTTTTATAAAGTGTGGGGTGACTATGGACAAAGCGAGTGGCAAGTTGGTAAAAGAAATCAATTTAAATCATGTACGCCATTCATTAAGGCAAGTGGAAACAGCGACAAAAGCGCAGTTGGCTGAAGCAACGGAGCTAAGTGTCGTCACGATCAATGCGCTTGTAAAAGAATTAGTGGAGCTTGGTGAGGTTTTTGAGGATGATACGATCCCGTCAGGTGGAGGGCGTCCTGCCGCTACGTATCGGTTCAACGCCAACTTTCGATTAGCGCTCGTCATGCTTCTTAAAGAGCATCAAGGTGCTGATGTATTAATGGCATCTGTTGTGAACTTAAATGGAGAAACGTTAAAGAGAGAAGATCACTCCATTCCACTTTTTGATCATAATCGTTTAGACGAACGGATACACGTCTTTCTTAAAGCGTATCCAGTTATCAACGTCATCGGGTTAGGTATACCTGGACAAATCGTTGATGGGGCGATTGCTGTGAGTAGCCATCAGAAACTAAAGGTGTTCGTTTAATTGAGCATCTCGAAAAGACATTTGGGTTACCGGTTTTAGTGGAAAACGACGTGAATGCGGCTGTCAGTGGTTATTGTGCACAAGAGGATCATGAAGAGAGCGACTGTGTAGTTGGCGTTTATTTTCCAGAGAACTATCCTCCAGGGATGGGTATTCAATTAAATGGAGAGATTGTTAAAGGCAAGAATGGAATGGCTGGAGAAATAAAATTCCTACCAATCGATGTGGACTGGGAGAAGGATATTGACGAGAAAAAGTTTGAGAAAATCGTTTGTAAAGTCGTACAAACCGTTAATGCGATTCTTGCTCCAGATCATATCATCCTGTATCAAAGCAAAATAAAGCAAAAGGATTGGGATTGTTTATGGAAGGATTATCAAAGCAATTATCCGTCTGCATCTGATCCTAAAGTGGTTGTTTCAGATGACTTTCAGTCAGATTTTAATGAGGGGATGAAAGCTCTCACATTAAAACGGCTCGAAAAGGTTACAAATTAAAAAAGAAAATTGCTCTACTGGGGGAAGACATGAGAAAACTCATTTGGATGGCATGCCTTGCGTATTTGCTTACAGCATTGGCCACATTATTATTGGATCGGTGCTTGAACCGATGATGGCGCATTACGGCCTTGAATACAGCGACGGTGGGCAGCTGATCATGAATCAATTTCTTGGGTTTTTGGCTGGGGTTCTGCTTGCACCGTTGGCATTGAGGGCAATGGGACGAAGAGTGACCCTGTTAATCGCTTTATTTTTATTTGCATCATCACAGATCTCTTTATTTCTATTAATCCCATGGGATGTATTACTTGTAATTATTCCAATTGGCGGTGCGGGTTTTGGGATGATTGAAACGGTGCTTGCTGGAATGATTATTGGAAAATTAAAAGAGAAAAAGGCTTCTATAATGGTACTCACAGAAGTGTTTTTTGGTATCGGAGCGTTAGCTGTTCCTGTTTTAGCTGCGGTGTTTATTGCAACTGGAAATTGGAATTATATCTTTATGGTCGTAAGTGCAATTGTTATGGTGAGCTTTGTCCTCTGGTTATTTTTACGCTTTGGTGAATATGAACGCTTTTGAAGAAGGAAGCAGTGAACAGAAATGATTCAGATGGGAAGCCTTTGAAGCTTAAGTATCCAAAAGCAGCTTGGCCACTTATCGTGATTGGCTCGTTCTTTTTCTTCTTATATGTTGGTGTCGAAATGACATTTCCAAACTATTTACCTTCCATTCTATCGATGACGTCTGATTTATCAGCGTCTGTCCTTGCATTAAGTATCACCGTTTTTTGGGGAGCAATGACGCTTGGTAGAATCATCATGATCTTTATTGTTGAGAAAGTAGGAATTGCGAAGTTATTTTTTTTAACAGTCATTGGGCAGTTTGTTACTCTTGGGTTATTTGCTGCATCTCCTCATTATATCGTTAGTTTTGTCGTCATTTTCTTTGCAGGACTTTTAATGGGAGGGATTTTCTCCCTCGGTTTACTTGCAGTGAATGAAGGAATTATAGGACTTGAAGATCGGACAACAAGCTTATTAATTGCAATGGGTGGATTAGGTGGAGCACTTTTGCCAAGGGTCGCAGGAGGTTTGCTAGACAACTATCCTGTGCAAGTGACACTCTGGTCGATCTTTGCGCTTGCTGGTGTAATGGTTGTGTTAATGCTATGTCTATTTATCTTTCGAAAAAGGCTTGTACAAGGATAAAAAAGGAGGATGCACATGGAAAGAGTGCCAATTGGGTGGGAAGAAGGCATATGGAGCAATGAGCCGAACAAACGCAACTGAAAGAAGGTCGGTTAGACGTAAAGGCAAAACCGCGCAGCGATTACTGGCAAAAAACGTTGTACGGGTTTCAACGAAATAGCGGCCACGGCTTACTTCACTCGTTTCAAGAGGGGAAGTCGATGGAAGTGAAGTTCTCATTAGCTGCTTTCACAGAACAATACGATCAAGCAGGACTCATGCTTTGGCTCGACGAGGCTCATTGGTCAAAGCAGGTATTGAAATGAGTGATGGTGTGCCACACGTCGGAGCTGTTGTAACAAATGAGTTTTCGGATTGGTCGCTCGCACCTGTTCAAGAATGGAAAAATAGAATGGTGACGATTCGAGCATCATTTTTAGCGGATGCCCTTATTCTCCGTGCCCGCATAGATAAAGGGAATGGCGGACAATTCGTGTCGCACCGTTTCCTTATACAAGCGATGTAAAAGCCGGGCCATTTTTATGTTCACCGGAAAGAGAAGGATTTGGTGTGACGTTTGTCTCTTGGAACTGGGCACCGCAAGATGAAGGACTGCATGTTGATCCGCCATTATAACAATGGAGCGGTACGTTCATTTAAGAGCGTACCGTTTTTTTCTTGTCTTTGAGCTCAACCGGTTATGCGCTTTCATAGACAATGGCTATCTCACTAATAAGAAAGAACCATTTTTCTTATCGATCAGACAGTCATACAATAGATGTAAATCAAAGAGATGGAGTTGAACAGATGATGAGAGAAAAGAAAGCTCCCCGTGAGAGCTTGATCGTCAATACAGATCAAGTGATGGTCAATGACTTAAACAATTACAACACATTGTTTGGTGGTGTATTAATGAAGAAGCTTGACAATAACGCAACATTATCGGCAAGACGGCATGCACGTGTAAAAGAGTGTGTGACCGCATCAACCGATTCGATTGATTTCCTTTATCCAATTACGCAATCCGATTCGGTTTGTGTGGAATCGTTTGTTTCTTATACAGGTCAGAAATCAATGGAGATTTTTTGTAAAGTCATTGCTGAAGATATGATTACGGGTGAACGCAGAATGGCAGCCACCGCATTCTTAACATTTGTTGCGTTAGATGAAAACAAACGTCCGATACCCGTTCCAGACCTCGTTCCAGAAACAGAAGAAGAACAGTTCCTCTATGAGTCAGGTAAGGTTCGTGCAGAATCACGTCGGGCCCGTAGAAAGCATAGCCAAGAGTTGACGCAGATTATTCAATTAGAGAAGCCTTGGGAGAAGGGAGCAAATAAGGATGCTAGCTAGTTTGCCAGAATTAAAACAGTTAGAAGGAAACTTGCAAAGAATGAAGATTGAACATTTTGATTTATATGATAATCTATGCCACATTGCTAGTTTAACGCGGCAATTGCATATTCAATATAGCTATTTAGGGAGTTTATTTATGAAGGAAGGCGGAGATGCGAAGCAATGTCCGAAATTTGTTCGACGATCGGTTTTAAGCCTTTACCAAAACGAAGTCAAAAAAGTGGCAAGCCATCCGGATATCCACCATTTTAAAACGTTGCTCGTTACGTTTCGTGATGTTGGGTACCCCAAAACATTTCTTCTACTGCTCGGAGCAAAACCAGAAAGCATAAGTGGAACAACCTTTATTAAATAAAAATGATGTGACGGGGGCTTTTACAGCCTCCGTTTTTTTGGCGTGATGGTGCGAGAAGAGATAAAATAAGGATAAGCGTAAAGTGGAAAGGTAGGTCTCTGATGGATATTAGACAGTTAAAGTATTTTATAGCAGTGGCGCGGTTTAATAGTTTTACCCGCGCAG
This sequence comes from Bacillus sp. JCM 19041, assembly GCA_001310375.1. Lineage (GTDB taxonomy): Bacteria > Bacillota > Bacilli > Bacillales > Bacillaceae_D > Shouchella. Next base: position 43,052 of record BAXC01000014.1, read on the forward strand.
CCGACCATTTATATGTAACGCAGCCAACAATTAGCAAAATGATTAAGAATCTTGAAACGGAGCTCGGTGTGCAACTATTTGACCGTTCACGCAAACAATTGATTTTGACGGATGCAGGACGCACAGTTTTAGAACAAGCGCAAACGATTGATAAAGCGTTTAACCACTTAAAGATTGAACTCGATGATTTGCTTGGTCTCGAGAAAGGGCATATTCGGATTGGCTTGCCGCCCATAATGGATGCTGAGCGGTTTTTGCGTGTGTTAGGAGAATTTCATGACTTGTATCCTAGCATCACGTTTCAATTAATTGAACATGGGACGAAAAAAATCGAAGAGGATGTGCTCCATGATCGATTAGATGTTGGCGTAACGTCGCTTCCGACCGAGGAAGAAGCATTCCATTACTTTCCGTTTATGCAGGAAAGCTTGCGAGTCGTCTTTCCAAGAAAACATCCGCTTTCGTATCGGAAACAAGTCTCGTTGTCGGAGTTAGAGGATGAAGCCTTTATTTTATTTAACAAGGATTTTGCTTTAAACGATTTAATTATGAATGCGTGTAAAGACATCGGCTTTTTGCCAAGAGTTGTGTCAGAGAGCACCCAGTGGGACTTTATTGGAAAATTAATTGCGAATGGGTTGGGCATTTCGATTCTACCATACAGCGTGTCGACACTTTTAAAAGAAGATGTCCATACGGCCAAACTAGTAAATCCAACGATTGAGTGGGATTTGGCAGTCATATGGCGTAAAGATCATTACTTGTCTTATGCAGCAAAAGCATGGATTGAATTTACACATAAGCGGTTGTTGCTAAGTGATGAGAATAGTGATTCATCTTTGCTCGATGAATGAGTTAATTAAGATAAAAAGTGGGGGATGGAAATGATTGGAGCTGAATTATTAAGGTTAACAGAACAAGAATATGGTATTAAATGTGTGGCAGGTGAGAAAGGCTTGCAACAAGAGATTCGTTATGTCAGCGTTCAAGAATTGCCATTAAAATCAAACAGATTCTCAAAAAACGGTCTTGTTTTATCAACCTTTTCATCATTTGAGTCAAATGATGAAATTGTTAATCATCTTCACTGGTACCATTCAAAACATGTGGCGGCTATCGGTTTCCATTTAGCCGTGCAATCGAGTATACCAAAGGAAATAAAGCGAACTGCTACTCAATTGAATTTGCCGCTATTGTCAATTCCTAGCCACGTTCCTTATCACGTGCTCTTTGATATCATTTATAAACAGCTTCATCGGGAAGACCATTCTATGATACTTGATGTAGACTATATAAATCAGGAAATCTTAAGAATTTTAATTGAAAAAGAAGATCTATTATCGATGATAGATGAGATTGGACGCTTAGCGCAAATACGTATCTTTATAACGGATCCAATGTTTAAACTAACGGCGGCTTCAAAGTTGATCCGCGAACAATCATTAGATTGGCAACGGGTACTTGATCAACATTTAGATGTGACACAACTTGATTATCAACAGCTACTAGCAGAGGGGAGACATTTCTCCATTCATAGACTTGATCCATCTGACGGGTATGTATTCATCGAAGAGATGCCATTACCTAGCGTGCATCAACATAGTTACTTAACACGATACGAAAGAGTATTCAGTTGGTATACAAACAACAAAATAACGGACACGCTGTAGAAAATGAGACAGAGTTTAAACAAGCGCTTATTGGAAAAGGAGAAGATACTTTTAAATTTACGGCTTTTGCTTTAGAAGAACTTGTGTTAATGCGTGGTGAAGATGAGAGTTTACGGTTCGCCTTAATTCTTATACAGCAACAAGCTAGACTAAAAGAAAAGGAATTTCTCCATACTTTTTTAAATGCTGACCTTATTTTGGCAGGATGTAGTGAACTTTTTTCGGCTGACTTTTTTAAAAAGGGGAACCTAACAAATACAGGAATTGTGCGAACTGCACATGTAGTGATCGAAACTGGTCAAGAAAGCACGCTAAATCGTAGTTACGAGAAAGCGCGGTTAGTGATTGAATGTACGAACGCTGATAAACCGTCAGCGAGCTGGCATAAAGAAGGGTATCCTTCCTTATTGAACTATATGGACAATCACCCGGTATTAGCTAGTGTTGGTCAGGAATTAATTCGTCCAATCGTGAAAGAGGATACTCAACAAAATAGCGAACTTGCTCGTACATTGCTTTGTTATCTAGAACACTTCTTTCGTTTAAATAAAGCGGCTGAATCATTGTATGTCCATCCGAATACGGTGCAGTACCGATTGCAAAAAATCAAGCAGCTCCTGCCCCGCATTGATTGGCAACAGAGCGATATATATATGGCGATGGTAATCGCATTGCGCCTTCATTTCACTCCATTGTTGCCGGTTAACAAAGAATTGTTAAAAAATTAGTGCGTCGCACTAATGTTATTTAATAGATTTTTCAGTAAAATTAGACCCATTACACAGGTACGCGCTGCTGTTTGTGTAGATGAGGGGGAGTTTGATGCAAATCGCTGTCATTGTTGCATACATTGCGATCATGTTAGTTGTCAGTTTGTATTATGCAAAAAAAGAAGTTACAACAAATGAAGATTTAGTTGTTGCAGGTCAGCGTTTGCCGTTAATTGTGCTGATTAGCACGTTGCTCGCTACTTGGGTCGGGTCGGGTACAGTCATTGGCGGAGCCAGCTTTGTTTACCAATATGGTCCAATTGCATCGCTTTTCTTTTTTGCTGGAGGCCAATCGGTATCATTGTTCTCTACTTTATTGCAGGTAAGGCAAGAGAATTGTCAAAATATACGATTCCGCAATTGCTGGAATTAAGATTTGGTAAGAGCACAAAGAATATTGCGGCTCTCTTTATTGTTCTTGCTTACATCGGAATTGCTTCGTATCAATTTATTGGCGGAGGCTATATTTTAAATGTCACATTAGGTTTGGAAGCAGAAATAGGGGCTCTTATCGTTGCTTTTGTTGTAATTTTCCTTGCGATGACGGGTGGAATGTTCTCAATTGCTTACACGGATTTATTGAGCACAATTTTAATTATCGGTGGATTTATCATTGCGATTCCCTTTGTGCTTAGTGAAGTAGGTGGTATGGGTGCTTTACAAGATGAGCTTCCAGTAACCCAATCTCTTTGGAATGGTGGTTTGTCTTTCACGCAATTGATCGGTTTCTTTCTGCCGACATTCCTCCTTATTCTAGGAGACCAGAATATGTATCAGCGATTTGCTTCTGCCAATTCTGTTAAGACAGCCCGGTTGTCTACCGTTGGTTTTTTCGCTGGAAATATTGTCATTATTGGTCTCGCGATGTTTTTGGCCACAGCAGCGATTGTTTTATTTCCCGCAATTGAGCCAGACACGGCGATCCTACAAATTGCAGGCAATACGGTTCCATTACTTGTTGGAAGTTTGATGCTCGCAGCAGCAACTGCATTTATGATTACAACAGCCAATTCGTACCTGTTGTCTTCGGCAAGCAATATTGTGTATGACCTGTATGAAGCTATAACGGGCAAGGAGTTGGCATTAAAGAAGCAATTGTTGTTCACGCGCATTACAATTTTGCTTGTCGGCATTCTTGCTTATTTTCTCGGAGTCTACTTCCCGTCTGTGCTGGAAATCCAAATGTACTCTTATACGATGTACGGGGCTGCACTTACTCCTGTGATACTCGCCTCATTTTTTTGGGCCCGTGCCACAAAGGCCGGAGCGATTGGCGCAATTTTAACTGGTGGTGGGATGACACTTGTTTGGGAGATTGCTTTAGACAAGCCATTAGGTTGGAATAGTGTGCTTGTAGCCTTACCGTTAGCTGTTCTTGTATTAGTTGTTGTTAGTTTATTTACACAAAAAACGATTAATCAGAAGGAGCGTGAAGCACATCATGAATCGTTTTCAAACACGAGTCGATAGTGTACGAGCGTATATGAAGGAGCAAGGAATGGATTTAGTGCTTGTCTTTAATCCTGACCACCAATATTTTCTGACCGGATTTAAAGCATTGATGTATTCCCGGCCAATCATCCTCGCAATAGGTGAGGATGAATCAACATTTGTAATCCCAAGCCTTGAGGAAGCACATGCGAACCATGTCGCTCACGTGGATCGCTTGCATGTTTATTATGAATATGAAGTAGAGCAAGGTTTCACGTATTATGTTGATGCGCTAAAACAGCTGATAAGGGGCCGCTTAATCAAGAAAGTCGGAACGGATAAGCAAACGTCTCCCATTGGTTTGCTAGAATCATTATTTAGCCCAACTGTTGAAATCGGTGATGTTTCTTCTTTTCTTGTTGAAGCACGTTTTTGCAAAGATGAAGAGGAAATTGAAGCGATTCGTGAATCAAGCCGATGGATCAATAAAGCCGTTCAAGTGTCACTTGCGCATATTCAGAGTGGGATCAGTGAACTTGAGATTGATGAAAAGGGCAATTCGTACCTTTATCGTGAGATCCGAAAGCTCATCCCGACGCGACGATTCAACTACTCGGCATGTCGCCTTCAGGTAAGGAACGAAGCATCATGCCCCATGTGTTTTCAAACGCGCGAAAACTGCAAGACGGCGACGTGATGATTCATACGCGGCAAGTAGGCTTGAATGGATATCGGACCGAACTAGAGCGAACGGTTTTTATTGGCAAGCTACTTCCGAACAAGAGCGTGCTTTCTCAGCAATGCTAGAAGCACAGCTTGCAGCGATTGACGCGTTGAAACCAGGTGTACGTGCTGGCGATGTTGATGACGTTGCACGCACTATTTTAAAGCGAGAAGGATACGGTGAATATGCTGTCCATCGAACGGGGCATGGGATTGGTCTTAGCCCCCACGAGGAGCCTTATGTCCGTTTCGATAATGATCTGATTCTTGAAAAAGGCATGGTTTTTACAATTGAACCTGGTATTTATATTCCGAACGTTGGTGGTTTCCGGCACTCGGACACAGTAGCTATAACAGATGACGGTTGTGAATGGTTGACTGATTATCCAAATACGCTAGAGGCGCTTTGTTTTCCAGCAACAAAATAAGCTATGTTAAAACCGGCACTTCCATTGGAGGTGCGGTTTTTGGTCTAAGTAGCAGGGAGTTCAATGGTCAGTCGTTTGCTACCTGATACCACGACACCAAGCTCATCCTCTGTCCACGACCCACCATTGACATGAGATACATGTGTCACATTACGCAAGAGCCATTTGATGTTGCCTGTCGCGCCTTCCACTTCTAATTGCAGGGAGTGACCATCTCTTTTTGCACGTGCTTTGGCGGCAATGGTGCCATCTCCATGATGGATGATGCTTTCTGCTTGTTCGCCATCGCAGATTTCAAAGACATGAAACGTGACATCTTCACTATACGCGTAATCGGCGGTTTGATCGTGGGCGCCTAAGGCAAGGATCGTGTTTTCGCGTACGAGCAACGGTAACGTCTCGTATCCATGCTGTTCATGATGCCATTTCTCACCGATAATCTGTTTGTTTGTCAGCAAATTGGTCCATCGTCCTTTCGGAGCGTAATAGCTTACAGAGCCTTTATCGTTGAAAATCGGTGCGACGAGCAAGCTTTCCCCAAGCATGTATTGACAGTCCAACGTGTGGCATGTTTTATCATCAATAAATTCGAGCAGCATCGGCCGCAGCATTGGCACACCTGTGTTGCTTGCATCTACGGATTGGGCAAACAAGTAGGGCATTAATTTGTTCTTCAGTTTTGTAAAAGCTCGTGTGATATCAACGGCCTCCTCATCATAAAGCCATGGCACTTTGTAATCGCCACTGCCGTGGTAGCGGCTATGTGAGGAAAGAAGCCCAAACTGGGTCCAACGTTTGTATAAGTCAGGTGTCGAGCCTGTTTCAAATCCACCAATATCGTGGCTCCAATAGCCAAAACCAGCAAGTCCAAGTGAGAGGCCACCGCGCAGAGTTTCTGCCATAGACGCGTAAGTTGAAAAGCTGTCTCCGCCCCAATGAACGGGGAACTGTTGCCCCCCGGCTGTTGCGGAGCGGGCGAAAAGCACCGCCTCGTTTTTGCCAAGCCTTTTTTCGAGCAGATGATAGACGGTTTCATTGTAAAGGTGCGTATAGTAGTTATGCATTTTCATTGGATCAGAACCGTCTGCGTAGACAACTTCCGTTGGAATCCGTTCGCCAAAGTCTGTTTTAAAACCATCCACACCCATATCAATTAACGAATCGAGTTTGTTTGTATACCACTTTTTTGCCTCGTCATTCGTAAAGTCGATGACGCCAAGCCAGGTTGCCATTTATCCCATTGCCAGACACTGCCATCCTGTCGTTTAAGCAAATAACCGTTTGCTTTTGCCTCGGCAAACAACGGTGATTTTTGCCCAATGTATGGATTAATCCACACGCAAATGTTTAAGCCTTTTTCTTTGAGACTGGCTATCAGTCCTTTTGGGTCAGGGAACGTACGCTCATCCCATTCAAAATTGCACCATTCAAACTCCTTCATCCATAGGCAGTCAAAGTGAAAGACATCAAACGGCAAATCCCGCTTTTTCATGCCATCAACAAAGGAATGGACGGTCTTTTCATCATAGCTAGTCAAAAACGATGTGCTAAGCCAGAGACCAAACGACCATTTTGGTAAGAGAGGAGGTTTTCCAGTCAAGGTTGTGTAGTTGTTCAGCACGTCTTTTAACGTATCGCCTGACACGAGGAAATACTCGAGTTCTTCACCTGGTACACTAAATTGAGCTTTAGACACTTTTTCTGAAGCAAGCTCGAACGAGACCCGTTCAGAATGATTGACGAACACGCCATAGCCTTTGTTGCTCACGTAAAAGGGGATGTTTTTATAGGCTTGCTCACTTCCAGTGCCCCCGTCCTCATTCCAACTATCGACCGTCTGTCCATTCTTTACAAATGGCGTAAACCGCTCACCAAGCCGTACACATATTCACCGACATCGATGGATAATTGTTCACGGACAAATGGCTGACCAGCATCATCGACAATATAGCTTAGACCTTGTTTTTCGCTTTTGGTCAATTGTTCGCCGGCACGGGCAAACGTCAAGTTCCAGTCGTTTTTGTCAACAACGAGAGAAAGCTTGCCGCTTTGGAACCGGATTTCGTCTTCGTTATCGTCGATATGAAAGCTGCCTTTTTGGGCGTTTAATGAAAAGTGGGGACCACGGTCAACGCCGCCTATATGATGGACACTATGCACGCGAATGACGTCGTCCATCGGTGCGGACACTGTGACCGTCATCATGCCGCCGTCAAGTGTCATACCAGGATGATGAATTTTTTGGAATGGCCCATAGAGGGTTGCCTCCTCCTTCGTTTTGCGTACGTCATATACTTCTTGGGGAGCCTTGATTTCGTAGCCTTCTTGATTCATCCAACAGCCGTTGCTGAACTTCATATTCTTCACCTCATTTTTATGGATAGCGCTTACATTATTGTGTGTCGCGACTAATCGTACAGAAGATAAAAAGCAAGCGCAAGCATGGCTAGAGGAGAGAAGTATGGGCGTTTTCGCGAAAGTATGGGTGTATTCATCGATGCGGACCTGCAATTTGTACATGAAAAGTGCACTGATTTTTCTCTATAACAGCGAAGCGGTCATGCACTACACTTACAAAGAGGGAGGTATTCAGATGAAGAAAATGGCTTATGGTGGTGACTACAACCCAGAGCAGTGGGAGAGCACTGTCTGGAATCAAGATATGAAGTTGATGAAGCAAGCGCAGATGAATATGGCGACAGTGAACGTTTTTTCGTGGGCATTGCTACAACGAGATGAAACGACGTATGATTTTAGTCAACTAGATGAAATCATGGACATGCTCGCTGAAAATGGTATTCAAGCTTGTTTGGCGACTGGTACAGCGATGTACCAGCGTGGATGGCAAAAGCGTATCCGGACATTTTGCGGGTTGATTTTGATGGACGCAAACGCAAATATGGTTTAAGGCATAATGCCTGCCCGAATAGCCCGTCTTATCGTCTGTTTGCGATCAAGCTTGTTGAAAAGTTGGCAAACCGATACAAGAGCCATCCAGCCCTTGCCCTTTGGCATGTGTCAAATGAATATGGCGGCGACTGTTATTGCGAGCGTTGCGAAGCGGCATTTCGCGTTTGGTTAAAAGAAAAATACGGTTCGCTCGAGAAGCTAAATGAGGCGTGGAATACAAGCTTTTGGAGCCATACTTTTTACGCGTGGGATGAAATCGTTGCGCCAAACAATTTAAGTGAACATCTAGGGAGCGAGACATTTACAGCATTCCAAGGGATTTCGCTTGATTATAAGCGGTTTAATTCGGATAGCCTGCTTGCTTGTTACCGAATGGAATACGATATTTTGAAAGCGTATACACGGAAGGTGCCTATTACAACAAATATGATGGGCGCTTATAAACCACTCGATTACCAGAAGTGGGCGAAGTATATTGATGTAATCTCTTGGGATAATTACCCGTCCGTTGAGACGCCTGTTAGCGAAGTAGCGATGCATCATGATTTGATGCGTGGTTTAAAAAGTGGGCAACCGTTTATGTTGATGGAACAAACGCCAAGCGTAACGAATTGGCAACCATATAATGCATTAAAGCGTCCAGGAGTGATGCGGCTGCAAAGTTATCAAGCAATTGCGAGAGGCGCCGATGCCATTCTGTTTTTCCAAATAAGGCGCTCAATTGGCGCTTGCGAGAAGTTTCACGGCGCTTTAATTGATCATGTTGGGCACGGGGAGACGCGTGTGTTTCGCGAGTGTGCGTCTTTTGGCGATGAACTAAGCCAGCTTAGCGATACGTTGCTCGATTCACAGGTGTTGGCAGAAGTGGCGATTGTGTTTGATTGGGATAATTGGTGGGCACTTGAGCTCTCAAGCGGGCCAAGCCGCGATTTATCTTACACAAAAGAAGTTTGGAAATATTACGATGCATTTTACCGAAAACACATCACCGTTGATTTTGTTAGCGTCGATGAAGCGTTGGAACGATATAAAGTGGTTGTTGCGCCCGTTCTCTATATGACAAAGCCTGGATTTGCTGAAAAAGTGAAACGGTTTGTTGAACGAGGCGGGACTTTTGTGACGACTTTTTTCAGCGGCATTGTCGATGACCGCGATCTTGTTATCCGTGGTGGTTATCCAGGGGAACTTCGGGAGCTCCTTGGTATTTGGGTGGAAGAGATTGATGCGTTGCCACCAGGTGTAGAAAATGAAATCGTTTGGGCAGGTAAAGGCCACTATACGTGTTCATTGCTTTGCGATTTGCTTCATCCAGAAGGAGCGGAAATCAAAGCTGTTTATGGGAATGATTTTTACAAAGGTATGCCGGCGCTTACATGCAATCGTTTTGGAGAGGGCAAGGCTTGGTATGTGGCAACAAGTGGAGAAGCGGGATTTTTAGAAGAGCTTGTTGCTAACATCGCTACTGATGTTGGTCTAGCGTCTATCTTTGGCGGGGAAATCCCAGCAGAAGTTGAAGCGACAGAACGGATCAAAGGGGGAATGAGCTATGTTTTCTTGTTAAACCATTCTACAGAAGAGCAATCGATTCGGTTTCGTGGAAGACATCTTAATATGCTGACGAACATCATAGGGAGCCATATTGTATTGGAGCCCAAGGGTGTGGCCATTCTTAGAAAGGCAGATTGACCACTAAGGTAAAGGAGCTGTTGACCGATGAAAATCAGATCTCTTTTCACAATGGTAGGTGTATTGCTTTTGCTTGTGGTCCCTGTAAAGGCAGAAACAGGGGCGATCTCTCCGCAAAGTGTAGTTGAGAATATGGGGGCAGGCTGGAACCTTGGCAATACATTAGATGCGATTCCAACTGAAGGTTCATGGAACAACCCGCCGGTGCGAGAAGAAACGTTTGATGATATTAAAGAAGCCGGCTTTGAAAGTGTGCGGATTCCCGTTACATGGACGGACCATATGGGACCCGCACCAAACTATGTGGTTGAAGACGCATGGATGGATCGAGTTGAACAAGTTGTTGATTGGGCAATGGATCGGGATTTTTATGTTGTTTTAAATGTCCATCACGATTCCTGGCAATGGCTGATATGAGTGATCCTTCTAATAGAGAAGTGAAGAAAGAAAAATTGGATTTGCTGTGGCAACAAATTGCTGAACGATTTAAAGATAAAGACGAAAAGCTTTTGTTTGAAGTATTGAATGAACCAGCAGGTGAGGGTTCGGAAGAGGAAATCGCTGAAATTGCTCGTCATTACAATGATATTAATGAGCGTGTGCTTGATGTGATCCGGTCTTCAGGCGGCGAAAATGGAACACGAAATGTGCTTTTGCCAGGTGTACTAACAAACATTGATTATACAATCGATTATTTCGAAGTGCCAACAGACGACCACATCATTTTAACGGTGCACAACTATGATCCATGGGATTTTGTATCCAATTGGTGGGGCAAAACGAGCTGGGGTTCCCCAGGTGAGCTTACCTATTTTGATGAATTATTTGGTCGTCTTAATCAACGATTTCCTAATTTGCCTGTCGTCATTGGCGAGTATGGAACGCTTGCCACAAATGAAAAGCGATCGAAATGGCTTTACCATGATACCTTTGTCCGAGCGGCTGCAAGCTATGGCATGGCAACGATGTGGTGGGATAATGGCGCTGATCAATTTGATCGGAATGCCCGTGTTTTCCGAGATCCGATTGTGAAGGACATCATTATCCATGCGAGCGAAGATACCGCGAATGCGATTCTTGGAAAAGCATCGACCTACCTTCAAGAGAATGAACCAGTTGGGGAAGTTGATATCGAGATTGCATACAATGGCCAGTCATTAAATAACATCACAGACTCGAATGGGTCGCTAGAAGAAGGAACGGACTATGTAATGACTTCGGACGGCATCCAGCTCCTCCCTTCTTACTTGGAAGCATTGCCGACTCATTTAGGTGAAGTGGAATCGGTTGTTTTTGGATTTACTGGAGGTGCAGACCAGACGCTTTCGTTTATCCGTTACAATACGCCAGACGTGCAAACAACCGAATTGCTCATTGATGAGGCAGCAATGACTGATGCAAAGGTGCCTGTATCGTTTAACGGCACAACGTTGGCAACGGTGAAAGCAATGAATTTGGTCAATGGTGAAGAAGCAATGCCTGTGAAAGACGAGTGGACGGTTAACTTGCCAGAAGATCAGCAAGGTCGGCTTAATGAAGGAAGCGACTTCTGGGTTGATGAGGAATCCGTCTATCTTTCAAAAGATGTCTTAAATCAAGTAAATGGTGAGGCTATGTTTACGCTTGAATTTTGGCCAAGGGAACGACAAACAAATGTCGAGCTCTTGGTTCGGAGAAAATGAGTTAAAATAAAGTAAAAGGAGGCGGAGGTGATTTATCCGCCTTTTTGGGTTTCAAGTATAATGGAATTTAAAATGAAAGCGCAAACAAAAAAGGGGCTCCGAGCATGAAGCTGATTTTTCGCCAAACAATTTCTGCGAAAATCAAGGATATGAACATCCGTAACAAGTTAATCTTGCTGTTCCTTGCTGGTGTGGTTATTCCAATAACGGTTGTTGGCTTGTTTTTGACAAATGAATTAAAGGCAAATGCCGTGAAAGACGCCGAGGAACAAGCAGAAATGAATGTCGAACGGGTGAAACAACGGATTGATGAAGTGTTAAAAGGACCAATAACGGTCGCGAACCATCTACAGTTTGATGAGCGATTGAGCGATCTTGTCAACACAACGTATGGAAGTGGTTTTGACGTGTTTCAAGCTTATCGCTCCTATCCTGATATGGATTACCATCTTGAAAACCATCCAGAAATTGACACAATTCGTTTATATGTGGACAATCCAACGTTGTTAAACAATTGGGCGATTATTCCCGTAGAAAACAAAATGAAAATGACCAATTGGTATGAGAAAGCGAAAGCGGACGTCGGTTTTCACCAATGGCATTATTTACAAGATGAAACCCAAGACAATAAATTTTATTTGAGCTTAATGAAGCGAATCAATTTCATTGAATATGGTACGTTTGGGCTTTTAATTATTACGATTGATCCTGATCAGCTACAGACGATTATGCAACAAGAGACACACCAGACAGTCGTTGTAGATGAAATGCATTCAATTGTTTCATCTTCCGATTTAGGCTTGGTTGGTGAAAGTCTTGAAACCATTTTTGAGGTTGGTGGTCATTTTGAGGAGGATGCTTTTTTTGAAAGCAAATTAAACGGTGAACTTGTGCATTTAATGGCGACAAGCTTATTTCCAGATTTAAGTCAAAATGAACTTCGGATTGTCTCGATGGTAAATACGAATGAGATTGTAGGGGATGCTCACCGACTTAGCCGCTTTGGGGTGCTCGTAACTGGTATGGGCATTGCTTTTGCGCTGTTCTTGATTATGTGGTTTTCTTGGGGATACGTAAACCGGCTCTCAGAGCTCAGTGCAACAATGAACAATGTCTCTAAAGGTGATTTGAATGCCAAGGTGGACATTAAAGGAAACGATGAGCTTGGTCAAATAGCCGTTCAATTTAATCGAATGATTGAACAGTTAAGCTTCTCACTTGCTCAAGTGCTTGAAGCAAATGAACAAAAGAATTTGCTTGAACGAAAGCAAGATGAAATGAAGTTTAAAATGATGGCAAGCCAGATTAATCCCCATTTCTTATTTAATACTTTAGAGTCAATTCGAATGCGTGCGCTTATAAGTGAAGAGAAAGAAATCGCTGGGCTGTTAAGCAACTTGGTAAGTTACTCCGCAAGAGCTTGGAAGTGGAAAGCAATTTCATTTCACTGGATGAGGAGCTGGAAATCGTTCGTAGTTATTTAGATATTCAATCGTTTCGTTATGGGAACCGGTTTGTCTATAAGATCGATCGTGACTCTTCGGTCGGTCAACAACTCATACTGCCTTTAACAATCCAGCCGCTTGTAGAAAATGCTGTGTCACACGGTCTTGAAAAAAAAGGTGATGGGGGATGGTCAAGATATCGGTCAAGTGGTGCGAAGCTGGTATTTTAATAAAAGTGAGTGATAACGGTGCGGGTATGGAAGAGGCGCGTGAGGAGGAAGTGCAAAGAATGATCAATGACCCTATGGAGCGTCCTGACAACAGAATCGGTTTAAGGAATGTTCATCAACGATTGAAGATGCGCTACCAAACTAATGGACTGATTATTCAAACGAGAGCAAATGAGGGGACAACCATTTGTTATTTTATTCCAATCGTAAAAGGGCGAAAGGAGGAGGAGTAGGATGTATAAAGTACTTATTGCGGATGATGAGTGGATGATTCGTGAGGGGGTAAAAAGACTAATTCCTTGGGAGGAATATGGATTTGAGATTATTGGACTAGCAAGCAATGGACAAGAAGCATTAGATTTATATAGGGAGATGATGCCTGATTTGATTGTGAGCGATATCCGAATGCCGATTATGGATGGACTTGCGCTGATCAAGAAAATAAGGGCGGAAAATGATACTGTCGATTTCCTTGTGTTAAGCGGTTATGCTGACTTTCATTATGCGAAACAAGCAATTGGGCAACGAGTTGCTGGTTACTTGCTCAAGCCATTAGATGAGGATGAGCTAATTGGTTATATTAAAACGATTGCTTCAGAGTTAAAGCAAAAAGAGAGAGCGAGCAAAATGCGCGAGCGAAGTCTGCAAATGGAGAGAGAGGAACTTGTTTTGAAGCTTGTTCACCAAGAAAGAAACTGGAAGGAATTGGAATTCGAATGGGAGCGTCTAGGCTTATACGCAGCTGGGTATCAAGTTTTGCTTCTAGATACTGAAATAACGAATCTACAAATCATACGTGCAAAACTGAACCAACTCTCTGTCTCTTTTACAACTGGTCGTTTATCCGGTTTGGTCTTATGTTACACGGCTAGCCATGTCTCAAAAAGAAACTGGGAAAACATTTTGTTAGCTTCATTACCCGAAGGTGTTAAATGTGGGCTTGGGAAACGTGTAACAAAATATCAAGCTATTTATTCTTCATACAAGTCAGCAGAAAAACGATTAGCGCTTGCGTTTTATGCAAGGGAGATGTTCGTGCTAGACGATGCAATTCCAACGATTGAAGAGAGGATAAAGTCAATTGCTGTGTTTGAAGAGCGTCTTTTTCTTGCCCTTGATATGGGCGATATAGCAGCGGCTAAACAAACGATTCATGCCTTTGTGGATGAAATGGAAGAACGGGTGCTCGACGAGGAAAAGTTGAAGAATCGGACAATAAGTATGATGATGAACGTTGTGCATCGATTGATCGCAACAAGCTCTCTTCCAAAAGTATGGGCTAAAAAAGGGTATGAAGGAGCAGAGAAAGTTCAGGAGACTAGCCACATTCAACATTTTCGTAACCTACTGGTGGAATGGTGTTCCCAACTTGGTGGGCAAATGGCTGTCCCAAGTACAGATGCAGCTGTGAAAAAGATGAAAGCGATTATGCATCATCGGTACAATGAATCGCTCCGGTTGGATACACTCTCTTCCCTTCTTAACTACAATAGTGCTTATCTAGGCAAACTGTTTAAACAAGAGACTGGCGATTATTTTAATACGTATTTGGACAAAGTTCGCATTGAAAAGGGCAAGGAACTGTTAAACGAAGGATATAAAGTCTATGAAACTGCTGAAAAAATTGGTTATGCCAATGTTGATTATTTCCACCGTAAGTTTAAAAAGTACACAGGCGAATCTCCTTCAGCTTTTAGAAAGAAACGCCAGAGTTAAAATTTTGATCTGATTTCTCATTTAATTACTCATGTATTCGCTTTAAGGTCGTCCCGTTAAGATAGAGCTAAGGAGGCGGGGGTGAAATGAAGCTTCAAAAAAAGAAAGCGCATACAACGAAAGCGATGCCGCTTAGCCAGAAGCGGACGTTTTGGCAGATGGTTTTACAGCAACGGTATTTATATCTCATGTCATTGCCATTTGTTGCCTGGGTGCTCGTGTTTAATTATTTGCCATTGTTAGGATGGACGATGGCCTTTCAAGATTATCGCCCAGGTGTTCCGTTTTACGCACAAGACTGGGTTGGGCTTAAGCATTTTATTGATCTCTTTCAGGATGAGCGCTTTTATCTAGTCCTACGCAATACACTTGTCATGAGCATTATGGGGTTACTGGTTGGTTTTACGTTTCCGATTTTGTTTGCAGTGCTTTTAAACGAAGTGCGGCTCAAGGTATTTAAACGGACTGTCCAAACAGTATCTTATTTACCTCATTTCGTTTCGTGGGTGGTGGTAGCTGGGATTGTTACAAAGATGTTGTCTGTTGACGGTGGAATTATTAATGAACTACTCATTTCAACAGGGTTAGCAGATCAACCGATCCAGTTTATGACAAAAGGTGAATGGTTTTGGATTATTGTTACCCTCGCCGATTTGTGGAAGGAAATGGGTTGGAATTCAATTATCTTTTTGGCCGCAATGGCCGGAGTGGACCCGCAATTATATGAAGCAGCAAAAGTTGACGGGGCAAGTCGATTTAGGCAAATTTGGCATATTACATTGCCAGGGATTCGACCAACTATTTTAGTCGTACTTATTCTTTCAATCGGTAGTTTGATAACAATTGGTTTTGAAAAGCAATTTTTGTTGGGGAATCCAACAGTTGTTAATTATTCAGAAGTTTTAGATTTATATGCACTGAATTATGGGATCAATCTGGGTAGGTTTTCATATGGGACAGCTATTGGCATTTTCAACTCGGTTGTAGCG
>BAXC01000015.1 GCA_001310375.1 Bacillus sp. JCM 19041
GTTGCCGGGCAACCAGTAAAAGACATCCTTTAGGATGTCTTTTTTTCTGCTTCTCCAGAAAGCAAAAGAGTGCTGCTTCGGAGAAGCAGAAGAAGATAGGATCCAGAGGAACATAAGGAAATATCCTCTTTCCAACAAACATCGTGAGTATCCATCATCGAATAAGCATCGTGTACCCCTGTGAGACGTAGGGGTGGTTTTCGTGCCACAACGTGAGTAACCTTCGAAGAAAAGCACCGTGTCTGACTTCCTCGAAGAAAATTACCCCGAAGCAAAGAACGTTGCCTGGTATTGCAGAGATACAGAAGAAAGAGGGAGGTTTTACGTCATTTACCATGTGTCCAGGACAAAATAAGTACCTATAAAAGCTTCCCCGTAGAAGACCGTATCGGAGTAAGTAGGGTGGTTTTCGTGCCACAACGTGAGTAACCTTCGAGGGAAAAGCATCATGTTCAACATCCCCGAAGAAAATTACCCCGGAGCAAGGAACGTTGCCCGCTATTGCAGAGACAAGATAAAGGAGTAGTATATGCTTAAAGAATAAAATGAGTTTCAAAATGAGATCACGTTTTAGACCTTAATCCGGCCAATATAAGCCTTATATCTCAGAGCGAGTTCTCCCAGAAAATCTTCCCCGTAGAAGAACGTTGCCAGGTTCTGCAGAGACACAAGAGAAAGAGTGGAGTTTTACGCCGTACATCATACGTACACGACACAGTGGGACGTCAAGAAATGCAGGCTTATTCCGGAGCAATGGTAAATCTGAAAAATATCAAAGGCTAGCTCGAGAAGAGCTAGCCTTTGATATTTTATCCTTTAAGTCGATTGACATTCTCTTTGCTAATATAACGGTTAGCCATATGTTTATAGAGAATGTAAGACGTGACAATAAGAGTAAGCAAGGTAAAGAATATAGAGAAATAAAGTATTTTATGTGCGAATACGTTCTCGCGAATAACAAGCCACCTATGCCCAAGCACGTAACCACATAATATAAAGCCAGATGCCCAAATAATCGAGCCAATTCCAGAAAACATGGCATAGGTTGAATATTTCAATTTTGCTATTCCAGATAAGTACCCAGTAAGATGGCGTATACCTGGGATGAAGAACCCAAAAAAGATAATCCACTTTCCATGTTTAGCTAATAGAGCATGCACTTGCTTTTGACGTTTAATGGATAAGTAAAAGCGCGGACCATACGTTTCTAAAAATGGAGCACCGAGCTTGATTCCTAAATAATATGAGAGGGACATACCAAGGAATGACCCTACTATTGAAACAATGAGAGCAGGAGTGATATGCAAAAAATCGATATAAGATAAATAGCCAATCGTTAGGAGTAGAACCTCGTCAGGAATAGGGAAACCTAAAATACCTGCTAGTAAAGAGAAAAAGACTCCAACGTATCCATATTGGATGATTAATTCTTTTATAATTTCCATTTGCGTCATTCCCATACCTATAATTACTATTAGTATATACAAGGCCTGGTAGATTTGCTAGAAAATTCTTCATTATCTTTGCTCAATAGCAATTGTTTTAACATGATCAATTTCTTTAACTATATCGTAAAGTTGAGTCATGTACATTGTTCTAGGGATGGAAAGGGAGAGCTCCAATTGTTGGCAACCGTTATCAATATCTTTTATTTTCACATCATGAATGACGATATTGCGGGCCTTTCTTTCTCGCCAAGTACTTTCTTTTCGCTGTAAGCTTTTTATCAAATGAGTTGATATTGCACCCTCTTCCATAACGACACGAAGCGCGACATCGGTTTGACTTAAAGACGTAGGTCCGATCAGTTTTAGTAAAGCAGGTATCACGTTGACTGCAATGAGAATAAGAATTACGGTGAGTAATGCCTCCACGTAAAAACCTGCACCTATTGCAATACCAATACCAGATGCTGCCCAAATCATTGCTGCTGTGGTTAAGCCAGAAATGACATCGTTACTTCTGCGCAAGATGACGCCTGCTCCTAAGAAGCCAACACCACTAACAATCTGTGCAGCTAAACGCATTGGATCCATGTTTTGGGTTGCTCCATCGGAGGCAGAAAAATGGAGATAAGCTTCTACTGATACAATCGTAATTAAACAACTTGCTATACAAATGACCATACTCGTTTTAAGACCTAATGGCTTATGCTTAATTTGTCGATCAATGCCAATTAAAAAACCAGAGAAAAGAGCTGCACTTAATTTAAGCAATACGATATCCATTAACATCACCTTTAATTTATTAATAGTTTTATCCTATGTGTAAAAACGGATTTCATTCTAAACAAGTTGTAGTGCCGGAGTACATATAGTAAAATCAGTTTAACCAGAATGGAGTGAATCATGAAGCAATTATGCACATATGCAGGTGTTGGTCTGGGCGGAGCGATAGGTAGTTCTTTTCGTTATTTACTGTCAATTCTACTTCCTTTTCAGCAATGACCAGTTGCTTTTTTGGCAGCGAACTTAAGTGGCTGCTTCTTAATGGGGCTACTTACATCTTTGATTAATCGCAAACCTCAAATAAAGCTTTAAGCTTAAGTATAACAGTAGGTTGCGTTGGTGGGTATACGACAATGTCTACTTTTACAGCAGATGCTTTTACTTTAATAAGTACAGGTCGATTTTTTTAGGTGGTTTATACGTACTTGTCACAGTATTAGCTGGAATTAGTCTTATATGGGCTGGCTATAGCATTGAAACAAGGAATGTTTATCCGGCATGGTTGAAATAATCCTATTCGCTTTACGTGGGGCTATTGGAGCATGTGTACGCTATTCATTAAGTGAATGGATAAAGGGAAAAAGACTTTTGTTCTTTTTACTACTATTGCTATGATTAATATAGCAAGGAGTACATTATTAGGAGTGGCACTAGGTCTTTGGCTAAACTTGAATAATTTACTGTAAGTCTATTAGATGGAGTTACAACTTTTTCTACATTTAGTCTTGAAGCATATGAGTTGTATCGAGCAAAAGAGTGGAGAAAAGCAACTGCGTATATTGCGGTATCAATTGTTGGTTTGTTGCTTGGATTTACCTTGGTTATTTCATTTTTTTATAGGAGAGGTTTTTTACATGGAGAGAATAACATACTTTAATACAGATTCCGTTCATTTCACAAATAAAGAAATTGGAATAAATAGAAGCAAAGCAAGGCCTATTTATCAGACGTCTGCCTTCGTTTTTGAGAGTCTTGCTGATATGGAACAGTATTTTACTGGAGAAAAAGAGTATTTATATTCCCGTTATGGTAATCCCAATACAGACGATTTAGGGAAAGGAGTAGCGCTGCTTGAGAAAGCGGAAGATGGTGTTGCAACATCATCTGGAATGTCTGCTATTCTGTGTGCAATTCTTACTGTATGTAAAGCGGGAGATCATTTGATCGCAGTAATGGATGTTTACGGTGGAACGTATTCTCTTCTTGAACAAGAACTTCGTATTTTTGGGATTGATGTAACATTTGTCCACCCTAATGGTGAGTGGGAGGCAGCAGTAACGCCGAAAACAAAACTTATCTTTTGTGAATCAATTACTAATCCGCTTGTACGAGTAGAAAACTTGCAGCATATTATTGATAAATCAAAACAAAAAGGCATGATCAGTATCGTGGATAATACGTTTGCAACCCCATACTTGTTGCAGCCTATTCTTCTTGGTGCAGATTTAGTTGTTCATAGTGCGACAAAATATATTGGAGGGCACAGCGATGTAACGGCGGGTGTTATTGTCGGAAAGAGTGAGCTGTTACTTAAGGCGAGAGCACGTGTAATTTCGATGGGGTGTAATTTGAGTCCATTTGAAGCATGGCTTGCATGCAGAGGGCTGAAGACACTTGCATTACGAATGGACAGGCAAAGTTCAAATGCTGCAGAATTAGCATCTGCACTAAATGGTTATAAAGGTATTAAACAAGTATATTACCCGAACTTTGTATCAGAAAAAGGCAATGGTGCGATGATGAGTATTGAACTGGACGAAAAAGTAAGTATCGAACGTTTCTTTGCTTCGTTTACCTTTGTGAAAATCGCGCCAACACTTGCCGGGGTAGAAACGTCTGTTTCGTACCCACTCCATACATCTCACCGTTCTGTGCCTGATGAGATGCGACAAAGGTTGGGGATAAAAAAGCAACATGTACGGATATCCGTAGGGATTGAAGATGTAAGAGATATTGTAGCGGATTTCAAACAAGCGATAAATGAAGCAATAGAATAATAAAAAGAACAGCGGATTAATCCGCTGTTCTTTTTATATCATGATTTTTGGTTTCCAATAATAATAGACTCTATAAACTGAGCGAATAAAGCAAGTCGGCCGCAAGAAAAGCGGGGAGAAGTAATACCGATAGAATAAGAGCAACAGGCGTTAGAACGAGCATACGCAATGCGCGTTTCATGAAAACATCTCCTTTGTCATAAAACTGTCAAAAATGATGCTTGAAAATTACTATACTCTCATTCGAAAAAGAAATCAACAAGTTTTGTTGACATTTTTTTTTATATTAATGCTTGCAACTTCAAAATCTATATGGTATATTTATTGATGTCGACGGGGACACTGTTGAAAAGCGGATAACAATGTTGATGGAAACTTAATTTATAGCGTCGCGGGGTGGAGCAGTCTGGTAGCTCGTCGGGCTCATAACCCGAAGGTCGGTGGTTCAAATCCGCCCCCCGCAATACCGTAAAAACCGAGACGTAGTCTCGGTTTTTTTGTTGGATTTAGCTTTTTTCTAGAAAGGAGTTACCTTTTGTGAATGATGAGTTTTCTTTTATTCGAAGCATAGTGCCTAAACAGGTTTATCAGCCAAGAACAAAGGTTGGTATTGGAGATGATGCTGCTGTCTACGCGAGTGATCCAACACAAGATGAAGTTGTTTGTGTAGATACAATGGTGGAAGGGGTTCATTTTCGCAAGGATACGTTGACTCCTTATCAAATAGGGCGTAAAGTGCTAGCTATTAACGTAAGTGACTTAGCAGCAATGGGGGCAACCCCCCTTTTTTATTTAGTGACACTCGCTGTGCCAGCTGACTGGACAGAAGGAGAATTGAGTGAGTTATATAATGGGATGACAAGTCTGGCTGATCGCCTGAAGATGGACCTAATTGGTGGAGACACGGTTTCCATTCCCAACACGCTTGTGATTACAATTACCGCCATAGGAAGTGTCGCTAAAAATAAATCGTTGGTAAGAAGCGATGCTCAAGTAGGAGATGTTGTTTTTGCAACAGGTCCTCTTGGTGGTTCTGCTGCGGGGTTTGAATTGCTTAATGAACGGACAAAAGATGGTATTTTTTCAGATATAGAAGCAACATATGTTAAGATGCACCAACAACCTGAACCGCAAGTCGAGGTAAGTAAACAATTAGCGAAAATAGGGAAACGTATAGCTTTAAACGATATTAGTGATGGGCTGTCGAGCGAGAGCATGGAAATTGCAGAAGCGAGTGGTGTTCAGCTTGTACTAGATGAAGCGCAAATCTTTTCCATTTCTCCACAAATCCTTTCTGTTTCAAGGCAAAAAAGAGTAGAATGGAGTTTAAATGGCGGGGAAGATTTTCAGTTAGTTGGAACTATTGCTGCGGCTGACTTTTTTGCTGCTAAAAGCGCGGTGAAGGAAATTGGACGTGACCTGTTTCAAGTGGGCACCGTTAGACGAGGGAAACCAGCTGTCTTTCTAACCTTTTCGGATGGAGAATCGAAAATCGAAATGAGCGGCTACAATCATTTTAAACGCAGGTGATTAAATGGAGAATTTGACGATACAAAGTCAATCAGTAGAAGAGACAATGAACCTGGCATGTCGGTTTGGCAAGATATTAAGGGAGGGCGACTGTGTTACTCTTGAAGGGGATCTTGGAGCTGGAAAGACCCATTTCACGAAAGGCATCGCCCAAGCATTAAAGATAAAAGCAATGGTGACAAGCCCTACT
Organism: Bacillus sp. JCM 19041; assembly: GCA_001310375.1. Classification (GTDB taxonomy): domain Bacteria; phylum Bacillota; class Bacilli; order Bacillales; family Bacillaceae_D; genus Shouchella. The sequence continues at coordinate 5,946 of BAXC01000015.1, forward strand.
TTTACAATTATAAAAGAATATGAAGGAACAACACCTTTGTACCATATGGATGTTTATCGAGCAGAGGCCAAGCGGATGATTTAGGATTGGAAGAGTATTTTTATGGTAACGGCATTACAGTCATTGAATGGGCGCACTTAATAGAGGACTTATTGCCCAAAGAGAGATTCGCATGCTCCATAAAAAAATCGACGATCATCTTAGACAGATCACGATTGAAGCGATTGGCAGCAAGCAGGGGGAACGTTTGAAGGAGTTGAGGTAATGGCAAATATATTAGCACTTGATACATCTTCCTTTCGATTGGGCATAGCCGTTAGCAATGATGATGCAGTATTAGGTGAGTACATGACTTTATTGAAAAAAAATCATGCTCTTAGATTAATGCCTGCTGTTGAAGAATTATTAAAAGAAGTAGCATGAAGCCGAAGGAACTTGATCGAATTGCTGTTGCCCAAGGTCCAGGTTCGTACACAGGTGTAAGGATGGCCGTAACAACAGCAAAAACACTTGCATGGTCTTTAAATATTCCTCTTGTTTCCATATCAACACTTGAATTAATGGCTCAATCAGGAAAATATTTCCATGGAACGATCGTTCCGTTAATTGATGCTAGAAGACAAACTGTATTTGCTGGTGCTTATCAACGCATTGACGGAGAGCTTAAAGGAGTCTTACCTGATAAACATGCATCTTTATCTGAATGGCTTAACGAGCTGGAAAATGTAGACGGACCTTTTCTCTTTATTGGAGAAGATGTTGAAATGTATCAAACAATGATAAAAAAGTTCTTGGCGAGCGAGCTTTGGTAGTGGAGCAATTACTTGCAAGCGTCCGTCCAGGAGAGTTGTGCGTTTTAGCTAGTAGAAGAGCGCCTGTAAAGAACCTTCATTCATTTGCACCAGAGTACCTTCGATTGGCAGAGGCGGAGGTGAACTGGCGTGATGCTCAAGACAGAGGGAACGAACGTTAGTGTCATAATACGCCATATGATCGAAGAAGATATTGATGCAGTTCTTACGGTTGAGAAGGATGCTTTCTCAACTCCTTGGACACGGCAGGCATTTGAAGCTGAACTAACGCAAAATAAGTTCGCTTATTATTTCGTCCTTGTAAATGGGGATGACATTATTGGTTACTGTGGTATTTGGAAAGTGATGGATGAGGCACAAATAACAAATATAGCGATCCTTACTGAAAAACGTGGGCATTCATTTGGAGAACTTCTATTGCGTTATGTAATGCAATGGTTGAGAGGACATAGTGTGGTTACTTTGTCGCTAGAAGTAAGGGCTTCGAATGTACCTGCCCAATCGCTTTATAAAAAACTGGGGTTTGTTCAGGCTGGGGTTAGAAAAAATTATTACGCGGATAACCAGGAGGACGCATGGGTAATGTGGGTGAAATTAGATGACAACAATACTAGCTATTGAAACAAGCTGTGATGAAACGTCTGCGGCTGTTATTAAAGATGGTAGTACTATCCTATCAAACATAGTCGCAACTCAGATGGAGAGCCATGCTCGATTTGGTGGAGTTGTGCCAGAGATTGCGTCAAGGCATCATGTAGAAACAATGACCGTTGTAATTGAAGAGGCAATGGAAACCGCTCAAGTAGGATATTCTGACCTGACTGCTATTGCAGTAACAGAAGGCCCAGGTTTAGTAGGCGCGCTTCTGGTCGGGATTCACGCGGCAAAAGCAATTGCGTTTGCTCATGAGCTACCTATTATTGGCGTTCACCATATAGCAGGTCATATTTACGCAAATCAATTAGTGTCTCCCTTAACGTTTCCTTTAGTGGCTCTCGTCGCTTCTGGTGGCCATACAGAGTTAGTTTTAATGGAAAAAGATGGACAATTTGAGGTAATTGGTCAAACGCGGGATGATGCAGTTGGGGAAGCGTACGATAAAGCGGCTAGAGCGATGGGACTTCCGTATCCTGGTGGTCCAAATGTCGAAAAACTTGCGAATACAACGGAAGAAGTCATTGAATTACCAAGGTCGTGGTTAGAAAAAGACAGTTATGACTTTAGTTTTAGTGGATTGAAGTCTGCTGTGCTAAATCGATTAAATAATGACAAGCAACGTGGAGAAGAAACGGACCTTCCAGCATTGGCGCGTGGTTTTCAAGAAAGCGTTGTTGAAGTATTAGTGGGAAAAACGGTTCGTGCTCAAGAAATGTATGGGGTGAAACAGGTCATTCTTGCAGGTGGTGTAGCAGCTAACAAAGGGCTTCGCGATGCTTTATCAGCAGCTTTTGCAGAAAAAGAAGTTGAATTGCTCATCCCACCGATGCAGCTGTGCACAGATAATGCGGCGATGATTGGGGCGTGTGCCCATAGCATGTGGAAATATGGACACACGGGCAATATGGCAATGAATGGCCGACCAGGCATGATTTTAAATTCTTTTAACTAATGAAAAGACCTCGTTTGCAAAAGCAAACGAGGTCTTTATTATGAATGAAGCTCTTCCCATTCTTCCATTAACGCAACAAGCGCATTGTTTTTCGTTTGAATATCAATTTGAATTACTTGGGCTTTCTCGTGATCAGAATAGATGTCAGGTTGAGTAAGTTGCTCCTCAAGCTGATTAATCTTCGCTTCAATCTGCTCCATCTCAGTTTCAAGCGAAGTGATGCGTCTCTCCTTTTGACGTTCGATCCGCTTTGCTTCCTTATCTTGTTGGAATGTTCGTTTATCGGTTGAGTCTAACTCGGATAGAGTTTTATCTTTTGTGACCGAAGATGATTCATTTTGAAGGGCCTCACGTTCAGCTGTTTCACGTTTTTTCTCGATGAAGTAGCTGTAATCACCTAAATATGTTGTTGTTTTGCCAGCTTCAATTTCGATGATGCGTGAAGCGATGCGGTCAATAAAGTACCGGTCATGGGAAACAAAAAGGATTGTTCCTGGATAATCGATGAGTGCTGATTCAAGCACTTCTTTTGCATCAAGGTCTAAATGGTTGGTTGGTTCATCTAGAATCAAGACATTTGCTTGTTGCATCATTAATTTCGAAAGGGCAACCCTTGCTTTTTCACCGCCGCTTAGTGAAGAGACAGTTTTTAATACATCGTCGCCACTAAACAAAAATTGACCGAGTACCCCGCGAATATCCTTTTCCGCTGTTGAAGGAAATTCATCCAAACTTCGTGCAAGACGGTTTTGTTGCTTGTCAGCTTAGCCTGTTCTTGATCATAGTAACCAATCGCAACATTGCTTCCGTAGTGAATCTCTCCATCTCTAGGCGTGAGTTGTTTTGTTAAAGCTTTTAGTAAGGTTGATTTGCCAGCTCCGTTTTCGCCAATTAGACCAACTGACTCACCTCTATTCAATGCAAGAGACAAGCCCTTAAACACAGGTTCTTCTTTGTAGCCAGCTTCGAGATTATTCACCGTTAAAACATCATGGCCTGTTTGTTTTTTTATTGAAAAAGAAAACACAGCTGATTTTTCACCCGTATCAGGGCGATTTAGTTTATCCATTTTTTCGAGTTGTTTTCTCCGGCTTTGCGCTCTTTTTGTTGTGGAAGCACGGACGATATTTTTAGCAATAAACGTTTCTAGTTTAGCTATTTCACCTTGTTGTTTTTCAAAAAGTTTTAAGTCCTGTTCATATCGTTTTGCTTTTTCGTCAAGATAATAGCTATAGTTACCACTATAAGTAGTTGTTCGGTTTCTCGAAAGCTCAACTACTTTTGTAGAAAGCTTATCCAAAAAGTAACGATCGTGAGAAACAATTAGAATCGCACCAGGGTAGCCTGATAAGTATTGTTCGAGCCACGTCAACGTCCCCATATCAAGGTGGTTTGTTGGCTCATCAAGAACAAGTAATTCTGGTTTAGATAGGAGTAGCTTCGCTAGTGCTAAGCGAGTTTTTTGTCCACCAGATAATGCTGCAATAGGGGAGCTGTAATCAAATTGCTGAAAGTGCAAACCTGCAAGCACACTACGAATGTCTGCTTCGTATTGGTAGCCACCGTGGTCTTTAAATGCGACTTGAAGCTGGTCATAATCGTCCAATAGTTTTTGGTATTCACTATCCTTCATCGAGCTAGGGTCGGCCATGCGCAATTCTGTTTGGCGCAGTGTTTTTTCCATTTTCTTAAGCGGCTCAAACACCGTTAGCATTTCATCCCAGATCGAACGGCTTGATTCAAGTCCAGTATGTTGTGCTAAGTAACCAGTAGTTGTCTGTTTTGGGATAACGATGTCGCCAGAATCGTGCTCATTTCGCCGACGATGATTTTAAGTAACGTTGATTTACCCGCACCATTACGACCCACTAATGCGACACGGTCTTTTGACTGAACTTCTAATTTGACGTTTTCAAGTATAGGTTCAGCCCCAAATGCTTTTGATACATTCACACATTGTAGTACAATCATAAAAGTCAATCCTCACAGGAGTAATTAGGTTCTAAAGCCAGTGTACATCAACTAATAGAAAAACAACAAGCCATGATCGTATGACAGCTCTTTCATTTTAACGAAAATGGTGTACAATAGAGGTGAATCATGCTGCGTCGGTGGCTTGATGCTCAGAAAGGGGCGGACATGAAATCAGAACAACTAAAGATTCCTCAAGCAACAGCAAAACGCTTGCCGCTTTATTATCGGTTTTTGGAAAATTTGCATGCATCGGGTAAACAACGAGTATCCTCGACGGAACTTAGCCAAGCAGTGAAAGTCGATTCTGCAACAATTCGTCGGGATTTTTCTTACTTTGGTGCTTTAGGAAAAAAGGGATATGGGTACAATGTACAATATCTGCTTTCTTTTTTTAGAGAGACGCTTGATCAAGATGAACGGACAAATGTTATTCTTGTTGGAGTTGGAAACTTAGGGACGGCCTTGTTGCAATATAATTTCTCGAAGAATAACAACACCGTTATTACTAATGCCTTCGATGTGGATCAAGAGAAAATTGGCACACAAGTAGGGGAAGTACCGATTCATAATTGGGATGAGCTTGAATCACTTGGGTTAAATGCTTCTATTGCTGTCTTAACAGTACCGGCTTCCCAAGCACAAAAAAGTGCAGACAAGCTTGTCGAGGCTGGGATTAACGGCATACTTAATTTTACACCAGTTCGGTTATCTGTTCCGGAACATATACGTGTTCACCATATTGATCTTGCAATTGAATTGCAAGCGCTTGTTTATTTTTTAAAGCATTATCCACTTTAAAAGGAGGCATAAAGATGTTATCGGCAGGAAGTATCGTTATTATTTCAGCAGTAGCATTGCTTATTTTTGGACCGAAGAAATTACCAGAGCTTGGAAAAGCAGCAGGAACTACATTACGTGAGTTTAAAAATGCGACAAAAGGATTAGCGGATGACGATGATGAAAACAAGTCAACAAACGTCCAAAAAGAAAAAGCGTAATAAACAGCGGGTCCCAATTCGGGATATGTCCGTCATGGACCATGCTGAAGAATTAAGGCGCAGGATTTTTGTAGTCCTCGCCTTTTTTATTGCGGCGCTTATTGGCGGTTTTTTCCTGGCCGTACCTGTTATTTCATATTTACAACAAGCGCCTCAAGCAGCAGATATGCCGTTTCATGCCTTCCGACTGACGGACCCGTTACGAATCTATGTGAATTTCGCTATTATTATGGCGTTAATTATCATTATTCCAGTTATCTTGTATCAACTATGGGCTTTTATATCACCAGGTTTAAAGGAAGAAGAACAAAAGGCGACTCTTGCTTATATACCTATCTCTTTTTCTCTTTTTCTTATAGGAATTGCTTTTTCTTATTTTATCTTAATTCCTTTTGTGATGTCTTTCATGAGCGATATGGCAGACAGGCTTCAAATTAGTGAGATGTATGGAATCAATGAGTATTTTTCATTTTTATTTCAGCTTACTATTCCGTTTGGTTTTTTATTTCAGTTACCGGTTGTTGTCATGTTTTTAACAAGACTGGGAGTTGTTACTCCAGCGTTTTTAAATAAAATTCGCAAATACGCGTACTTTGTTTTATTAGTTATTGCAGGTATTATCACGCCACCAGAATTAATGTCACATTTGTTGGTAACATTCCCGATGCTGATTTTATATGAAATAAGCATTGTCATTTCTAGGGCAACCTATAGAAAGTACAATGGGAATAAGCAGCAGAAAGAGGAACCTCAATAAAACGACAAAAACGAATTTCGTTTTTGTCGTTTTTGTTTCACATTGTAAATAAATGCGTATGTATAGGAGATTATAAATACAAGGGAGGGGTTTAACGGTACAGATGCCGATTAAAGAAAATTTGTAATTAGAAAAGCAGTCTGCTCTTCTTTTCTATTCTTAAGTGGGAAAAAATGTTTTGACAAGATTGCAACAACAACGTAGTATACAGGATAATCAAATAATTTAAACTTATCAAGAGTGACTGAGGGATTAGCCCGATGACGTCCAGCAACCTCCGTTATAAAGGAAGGTGCCAATTCCTACAGAATGGATTCATTCTGGAAGATAAGCCGAGAAAATAGAAACGGGTTTTTCGATGCTTCTTTCATGATGAAAGAAGCATTTTTATTTAGGGGTGAGCTGATGATTGAGGCAAGCGATTTAACAAAAGTTTATAAAAGCAAAAAAAGAAGTGTTATTGGTGTAGATGATGTCTCTTTTAAAGTCGAAAAAGGAGAAATCTTTGGGATTGTCGGTTATTCTGGCGCAGGTAAAAGCTCGCTTTTGCGGTGTATAAATTTACTTGAACGTCCAACAAGCGGGACGATCAAAGTAGGTGGAACAGATTTAACGAAACTAAGTGCTGGCAGTCTTCGTCAAGCAAGGCTCAAGATTGGCATGATTTTTCAACACTTTTATTTAATTAACCAGAAAACGGTGTTTGGAAACATTGCTTTTGCACTCCGGGCTGCTGGTGTAGATTCAAATGCTATTTCTGCCCGAGTTGACGAGTTGCTTAGACGTGTAGGGCTTGCAGATAAACGGGATGCGTACCCTGCGCAATTGAGTGGTGGTCAGAAGCAGCGGGTTGGCATCGCTAGAGCGTTAGCGAATAACCCAAGCGTGCTCTTATGCGATGAAGCAACGTCGGCTCTTGATCCAACAACAACTAAATCGATTCTGCAGCTGCTAAAAACATTGAATATAGAACTGGGATTGACAATTGTGCTAATTACTCACGAAATGAATGTGGTAAAAGAGATTTGCCACAAGATGGCGGTTATGCAGGACGGTAAGATTGTTGAACAAGGAAATGTATATGATCTGTTTGCGAATCCGAAAGCGGAATTGACAAAAGAGTTTATTGATAATGTCGTCTCTTTCAAAGTGCCTAAAAATACACTGGACCAATTTTCTGGAACGATTGCAAAAGTTGTTTTCAGGGGAGATATTGCTGGGGAGGGTATTATTTCCGATACGTTGCAACAGTTTGCGGTGAAAGGTAACTTTTTGCACGGGGCCATTGAGTATATAGACAACCGACCGCTCGGTATTTTTATCTTAGAGCTTAAGGGAGAACAGGCATCTGTAAAGCAAGCCATTGCCTATATTGAAAAACGTTCAGCAGAAGTGGAGGTGATCCGTAATGGACATCGTGCACTTAATTGAGATGCTTCCAGATATGTGGAATGCATTTCTTGAAACATTGCTGATGATCAGCATTTCCACAGCTGTTGCGATTATTATTGGTTTTCCGCTTGGCGTTGTTTTATTCGCAACAGATCGCGGACTGTTTTGGGAAAATCGTATCGTGCAAGGCGTGCTTGGCGTTTTCGTCAATATTGTCCGGTCGATTCCCTTTATTATTTTACTCGTTGCCTTGTACCCATTTACAAATCTCATCGTTGGGACAACGACAGGGCCAGTTGCTGCAAGCGTATCGCTATCTGTTGCTGCGATTCCGTTTTTTGCCCGAATAGTAGAAAGCTCCATGCGTGAGATTGACAAAGGCATGATTGAGGCAGCGGTTGCGACAGGCGCAACGCCATGGATGATTATTAAGGATGTCTTGTTTTTAGAGGGTAGGGCATCAATGATTCAAGGTCTAACGTTAACGATCATTAGCTTGTTGCATACTCAGCTATGGCTGGCGTGATTGGCGGAGGCGGTATCGGGGACTTGGCGATCCGTTACGGCCATTACCGCTACGATAATACGATTATGATTTCAACCGTTGTGATTTTAATTGTTCTTGTGCAAGTTCTTCAACTGTTCGGTGATTATATTGCAAAATCAACAGATAAAAGAAAATAAACACGTGGAGGAGAGAGACAAATGAAGAAAAGAGTATGGGTAACAGGCGTAGTGGGGTTAGGAACAGTTCTTACTCTGGGTGCATGTGGAAGTAGCGAAGGAGATGGTGACAGCCAAGAAATAAGCTTTGGTGCAACCGCAGGGCCATATAGCGACATGCTTACAGAAGCAATTATTCCTGGTCTTGAAGAAAAAGGGTATTCGGTCACTGTTAACGAGTATCAGGATTATATTATTCCAAACCGTGAGCTTGCAAGTGGCACAGACGATGCGAATTTGTTTCAACATCAAGTGTACTTAGATAATTTCTCAAATGAGAACAACTTGGATTTAACAAGTTTAATTTCGGTTCCGACTGCACCAATGGGTATTTATTCAGACGAATATGCAACTTTAGACGAGGTCGAGGAGGGAGTAGAAATAGCGATCCCAAATGATCCGACTAATGGCGCAAGGGCTTTTTTAATGCTTGAGGAAGCAGGGCTAATCTCATTTGATGATGGAATTGATCCGTTAACTGTCTCTGTTCATGATATCTCTGAAAATAAGCTCAATCTTCAATTTGTAGAACTTGAGGCGGCTCAGCTTCCGCGTGAAGCAGGACAAAAACCGTTAGCAGCTGTCCCTGGGAATTTTGCTCTTTCAGCTGGTCTGGATTTAGCAACAGCGCTTGAATTAGAAAACATGCTTGATCAGTACCGCAATGTCGTAGCAGTCCGGGCAGAAGATGAGGAAGGCGAACTTGCAAAAGACATTAAAGAAGTAGTTGAGTCTGAAGAGTTTGAGTCGATTATTGACACGGATTTTGAATGGTTTGGCAAGCCAAGTTGGATGGAGGAATAAACGATGACATCGCTTGTTGTCCGTGGAGCTCCCCATGAATATATTTTTGCGGAAGATGCACTTTCTTTGTTGGAAGAGAAGTTAATTGCCAGAAGATACAGCCGCGTCTTAGTCGTTCACGGTCATGCCTCGTGGGAAGCAGCTACCGCCTTTTGGCCGGAGATCAGCAAAGTAGACGTTTCGTATGAACCGTATACTGGTGTATGTTCAGTAACAGAGATGAAACGTTTAGCCGAAAAAGCTTTGGTGGGGAATTATGATGCTTTAATTGGCGTTGGCGGAGGTAAGCTAGTGGACTTAGTTAAAGGTGCAGCACACCTGCTTGCTAAGCCATATGTATTGATACCAACACTTGCCTCAAATTGTGCGCCATGGACACCTATTTCTGTTATTTATAATGATGAAGGAGTGTACACTCATTTTGATGTTTACGAACAGAATGCCAGTCTGCTATTAATTGACCCAAGATTGTTAATCACAGCGCCTAAAGAATTCTTCATTGCAGGGATAGGTGATACGCTCGCTAAGTGGTATGAGGCAGACGTCCAACTTCGCTCGATGCGTGAAAAGAGCACAGCGCTTGAAATTTCTTATTATGCAGCAAGCTTGTGTAAGTCTGTATTACTCGAAAAGAGCAGAGAAGGCATCCGCTCTTTAGGTGGAGGTAAAATGAATGAAGACTATTGCAAAGTAGCAGAAGCAATCATTATGCTCGGAGGGATGGTAGGCGGATTTGGTGACAAATATGGACGGATTGCAGGCGCCATTCGATTCATAATGGGTTGACTGCACTGGAAGAAACACATAACGTATTGCATGGCAACAAGGTAGCTTATGGCATTCTTGTACAGCTAGCTTTAGAGGGGAATTGGAACGAAATTGACCACCTAGCTACCTTTTATAAAGAAATAGGACTTCCTGTTTCTTTAGCTGATTTAGGTATTGATTCTAATAATCCCAATTTATATTCTGTTTATGAAAAAGCAACTGTTCCTGAAGAATCGATTCATGCCTTGCCAATAACAGTTGGCGCTGACAGTGTGCAAAGAGCGATTGAACAAATTGAAGAATGGAATAAAAGACGGCCTAGCCAAAATTAATTGGCAGGCCGTCTTTTATAATATTTATTGTTTTTTTGGTCTGCCGCGAATGCTACGCCAGCCAAGATAAAAATCGACAGATGCAATAAAGGCAAGTACAAATGCGAACACACCCCAGCCGCCATTTGCCTCAACTTGAAGAAATGTAAGATAAACAAAAAGGAATCCTAATAAAAAATACGAAAGTCCAACAAACTTCATTAATTAATCAGTCCAATCAAATTGTGTATAAAAGCAGCTGGTTCCATGATCTGCATTAAGTCTTCATACAAAAGTACTTGCACGACAACAACAAATGAATTTAGTGCTATATGAGAAATGATTGGGACAATAATTCGTTTCGTCTTGACATAAAGAAAGGCAAAAGAGAAACCCATAGCAGCATAAATTAACAGGTGAGCAAAATCAAAGTGAATAACGGCAAATATCAATGAGCTGATCAATCCGGCAACAAGGAAATTTGTCCGAACATAAATCCAGCCGAAAACGGCTTTTCTAAAAACAAGTTCCTCAATAATTGGACCAAGTACTGCGATAACAAAGATGAATGGAAGAAACTGATTCGCTAGATCGACTAGATCAGCAGTGTTATCAGATCCTGGTTCAATACCAAATAAGTAAGTCTCAATTAGTCCGGCAACCATTTGTGTAGCGAATACAAGGAATATACCTAAAATTGACCAGGCAACAGTCTCCAGAGGAGTTGACTTTTCACCAGGGAGACCGCCTCCCTGTCTCTCGTCATTGCGTAGCAAAAGCAGAATAACGATTAGGCCAACAGAGAATGTAATCATAGATGAAATGCCGATGTTCATCCCACTTTGAAGTTCGATATCAAAAACAGTGTACAACAAATAGGATGACCCCAATGCCAATCCTGTCTGCATAACGATATAGGCGAGGACCACGAGTAAATACCTAGAAGAATCGGTATTTCGAAGCAAAAGCGAGAAATAAAAAATGCAATAACAATGGTAATGAGAACAGAAACCGTTATATTGAGTAAGCTTCCCATCTCAAGTCCGAATACACTTAGGAAAAAAGTTGCCGTAAACGCAACTCCAATATGCATCACAACAAAAAACAACATTCCGAGGAATAAATAAGGTTTAGCCACAGTTGAACTCCTTTTCAATAACAATCTACGTTGCTTCATAATACCATAGTCTGCCCACAAATTCAGGGAACAGCATTGAATGAGAAAAAATCAATTATAATCGACAAAAAAAGTAAGGCAACCCCCTTGCAAAAATTTGAGGGAATGATTATCATAGGAGATGTGTTAGCACTCATGTACATCGAGTGCTAATAAAAACACTACATAGTCTTCAAAGGAGGGTGTTTTCCTTGTTAAAACCATTAGGAGATCGCATCATTATTGAGCAAATCCAATCAGAGGAAAAAACAAAGAGCGGGATTGTACTTCCTGACTCCGCGCAAGAAAAGCCGCAAGAAGGCAAAGTAGTTGCTGTCGGTACTGGTCGTGTCACTGATAGCGGCGAAAAAGTAGCACTTGAAGTAAATGAAGGCGATTCAATCATCTTCTCTAAATATGCAGGTACTGAAGTAAAGTATGAAGGTACGGACTATCTTATTCTTCGCGAGAGCGATGTTTTAGCAATTATTGGCTAAGGAAAACGAATAAATCGAACCAACATACAGGAGGCGGATACAATGGCTAAAGATATTAAGTTCAGTGAAGAAGCACGTCGTTCTATGCTTAAGGGTGTAGATACGCTTGCGAATGCAGTAAAAGTAACACTTGGACCAAAAGGACGCAACGTTGTTCTTGAGAAAAAATTTGGTTCACCGCTTATTACAAATGATGGTGTAACAATTGCTAAAGAAATTGAACTTGAAGATGCATTCGAAAACATGGGTGCAAAACTAGTTGCTGAAGTAGCAAGCAAAACCAATGATATTGCCGGTGATGGTACGACTACAGCTACGGTTCTTGCACAAGCAATGATCCGTGAAGGTTTAAAGAATGTAACTTCCGGTGCGAACCCAATGGGTATCCGCAAAGGAATTGAAAAAGCTACTGCAGCTGCAGTGACAGAGCTTAAATCAATCTCTAAACCAATCGAAAGTAAAGAGTCAATTGCACAAGTAGCTGCAATCTCTTCAACTGACGAAGAAGTAGGACAAATCATTGCTGAAGCAATGGAACGCGTTGGAAACGATGGCGTTATTACAATTGAAGAGTCTAAAGGATTCTCAACAGAACTTGAAGTAGTAGAAGGTATGCAATTTGACCGTGGTTACGCTTCTCCTTACATGGTATCTGATTCAGATAAAATGGAAGCTGTTCTTGATAACCCGTACATTTTGATTACGGATAAGAAGATCTCAAATATCCAAGAAGTTCTTCCTGTACTAGAGCAAGTTGTACAGCAAAGCCGTCCGATCCTAATCATTGCTGAAGATGTTGAAGGTGAAGCACTTGCTACACTTGTTGTAAATAAACTTCGTGGTACATTTAATGCCGTTGCTGTAAAGGCTCCAGGCTTTGGTGATCGTCGTAAAGCAATGCTTGAAGACATTGCGATTCTAACTGGCGGTGAAGTTATTACAGAAGATCTTGGCCTTGATCTTAAGTCAGCCACAATCGATTCTCTTGGACGCGCGAATAAAGTTGTAGTTACAAAAGAGAACACAACAATTGTAGAAGGTGCTGGTCAGCCAGAACAAATTTCTGCTCGTGTTGGTCAACTGAAAGGTCAAGTAGAAGAAACGACTTCAGAATTTGATAAAGAAAAACTTCAAGAGCGTCTTGCTAAACTTTCTGGTGGTGTTGCAGTTCTTAAAGTAGGTGCAGCGACTGAAACTGAAATGAAAGAACGCAAACTTCGTATTGAAGATGCTTTAAACTCTACTCGTGCAGCGGTTGAAGAAGGAATTGTTGCCGGTGGTGGTACAGCTCTAATTAATGTCATCAAAGCTGTTCAAGCAGTGGATGCAGTTGGTGACGAAGCGACAGGCGTAAACATTGTACTTCGTGCATTGGAAGAACCAGTTCGTCAAATCGCTCACAATGCTGGACTTGAAGGTTCAATCATTGTTGAGAAGCTTAAAACTGAAGCGGTTGGTATTGGATACAATGCCGCTACAGGCGAATATGTAAATATGGTTGACACTGGAATTCTTGATCCAGTTAAAGTAACACGTTCTGCTCTTCAAAATGCGGCTAGTGTATCAGCGATGTTCCTAACAACAGAAGCTGTTATCGCAGATAAGCCTGAAGAGAATGCTGGCGGTGCCGGAATGCCTGATATGGGCGGCATGGGCGGTATGGGTGGAATGGGCGGCATGATGTAAATCATCCCCCTAAAACCTTGTAACCATAGGGTTTTAACAAGGATGTTTCCGTAAAGGTTTGAAACTTTTACGGAAACATTTTTTTTGTATATTCTCTTCGGTATAAATTCGAGTTGTAAATAAGAAAGGCGTACTGTTTTTCATATTAATTAACTTTAGAACAATAAGTATGATACACTATCGATTAATTTGTAAGTAGATTCGGGTATAAATGAAGGAGATGAATTAAATGGAGGATGAGCTGTTACGGGAGTTTTGTACGGAGCATATGGCTTACTTGCAAAATAAGTTAAAAGAGATCTATACAATTGATACACCAGAATTGTTAAAAGAAGATGAGGATGGTGAGAGAGTTAATATTAATGAGAAACTCTCCACGTATCGTTTTATGGAAGCTGTTTATGCCAATATTGAGCAAACAGAAGAACAAGAAGGAGAAATCTATGAACGGTATCAGACGTTACTAGATAACTTGCGGGCAAAAAAACAGTATATCAGTGAATTGAAAGACGAAATTGAAGAAAAACATGAGGCGGACATCCGCAATATAAAAATAATGATAAATGCCTTTCATAAAGAAATGTAAAACTGCAATGTTGCAGGCGTTTTACTTATAAAAGGTTTAATGGCTTTGTGCTGCGTGCCCAATAAATAAACGGAATACCTATGAGAGAAACGATGAATTTCATTATATAAGTCGTGAATGCAATTTCGAGCCAAATATCAAGACTATATACGCCTAAAAAAGCAATCGAACAAAAGACTAGAGTATCGAAAGCTTGTCCAAAGATGCTAGACACGATATTGCGTAACCAGAGCATTGCTGGGCTTGGAAAAAGCTTCTTAAAAAACGCAAAAATGTAGACATTTAAATGGTTGCTAATCAAGAAAGCAATTAAGCTACCTGTGGCTATGCGCAAGGCGAAATCAAAAATGAATGCCAAATGCTCTTGTGCTAAATCTTCTGTATGAGGTTCAAAATGTAACACAAGCTGCATGATAATAGTAGAAATGAATAATGTGGCGAATCCAAGCCAGACTGCTTTTTGTGCTGTTTGTTTGCCATACTTTTCATTTAGTAAATCAGTGGCTAAAAAAGTGGTTGCATACATCACATTTCCAAGAGTGACGATTAAGCCAAATAACTCGATTGACTTAACAACTTGGAGATTGGCTAAGATTGTGGCGAATCCAATCCAACTAATCATACCTGTCTTTCCAAATAATTTATAAAATAATACAAGGAAGCTAAAATTGATAATAGCAAAGAAAAATGCATACAATTCGATTGGCATAAAGTAATCCCCTTTAGTTTTGGTAGCGCAGGAAGGTTTCGAACTGCGTATTGTTCCGTATGAACTTTACCATATAGAGTGTTATAAGTACAGAAAGTCTGTTATTCTTGTTTAAACTGATCAGATTGGACGAGCAGTAAGGTTTTAACTAATAGAAAGATGGCAGCAGCATAGAGTAGTGTGTGTAATGCGTTTTCATGATTCAAAATGATAAAACGGATAATGCAGTAATGCAATATAAATAAAATAGCGAAGAGGAAATTGACCATTTTGCTCGAAGTACTTCACAATTAAAGCAATAAATTCAAAGTATAAAAAGTATATTAAGATGCCGTCAACTAGTAAATAATAAGAGAACTGATTCGTTTCTAAAACAACTAATTGAAATAAATAGACCGTTTTTTTGACGAGTAACATGGTTAAAAGTGCTAGTAGCCAATAAGGGCAAATGATAGAATGGATTGAATGATGGTGGTAAGTACTTTCAATGGGATCGCCTCTTTAGTAACTAGTACAAACATTCTATGAATGCACAAAAGGTGTTTATGACCAATTAAAAGAGAGAGGGGACAAAAAGATGGTCTGGGTGATCAGTGGCGCACTTATCCTGTGTGTACTTGGACTTATTGCGACACTTTTTTTTTATTTCAAAAGGCGATGAAGGGTATTCTTCAGAGAAAAGTATGGGGAATTTAACGTTGCTTTACACAATCTTAGTCCCAATATCAGTTGTAGTTGTTATTGCAGCAGCATTTCTTTTTATGTGAAAACGAGTCCGTATAGATAACGGACTCGTTTTTTAGTGTTAAGCTCTTATTTTATTGGTTCAGAAATAAATTGAATTAACACTTCATTAAATTTTTCATGTTCATCATGGAAAAGACTGTGCCCACTCTCTTCAAACGGAATGATCGTTGCATCTTCTATGCCTGCTTCCATTTGTTCCGCTAGGTCAAATGGGCATATTTCATCATTCCGTCCATGCATAATGACGGTTGGTACCATGATTGCTTTTAAATCTTCACGAAGGTCAGCGTCTCGTAATGTACGTGCACTTTCGATAGTCGCATGAGGACCTGCTTGCATCCCAAGGCCATGGAACCAGCCATTAAATGCTTTACTTGGCTCTTGACCAAAAAACATACTCCAAAAGTCTTCAAGCATTTGGGCGCGATCTGAATAGCACCGTCGATTAAGTCATCTACATTTTCTTTTGGAATTCCGTAGTCAAAGTCGTTCCGATTTGTAAACACGGGAGCTGCGGCTCCCATTAATGCTAAACGAGCCACTCCTTTTCCACCGTGTTTAGCCATATAACGGATGGCGATTGCTCCGCCCATAGAAAATCCGCATAAGACAGCATCTTTTAGTCCTAAAGTATCGAAAATAACTCGTATGTCATCGGCCATTCTGTCGTAGTCATACCCATGGGCGGGTTTATCTGATTGTCCGTATCCACGTAAATCAACGCCAATAAAACGGAAACCAAGTTCAGGAAGTGTGGTCATTTGATGTTCGAACATTTTATGGTTAACGGGCCAGCCATGCAAAAAGACGACAGGTTGTCCACTACCAATATCTTCTACAAAAAGCTTCGTACCGTGTTCAACTTCTATAGAGTGTGCCATGTGAAAGACTCCTTTTATTATTGTATATGTTTTTATGTTCCCGCATTTATTGTTTTTAAACGTTGAGCGTGTTTTGTTAAAAGCAGAAAGATGTGATTAAAGAGTAGTGTTCAATTGACAAAGACCATGATCAATCTCGTTATAGTAGTGGCTTAAGTGTATTCAAATTGATGTATAGTTAACGATGTTTATAGTTATTGTCTTCTCACTCGAGATACACCTATTTGGGCTTCTGTGCATAGGCTACTAGCGACTAAGGAGGCGTTGAGATGGCAATGTTAACGGGCGCTGCCTATTTAAAACGAATAGGGACTCTGCAAAGTGAAATTTGGATGGATGGGGAACAGGTGTCAGAGTCTTATGTAAAACATCCAGCTTTTAAACCAGTTCTGCAAACAAAAGCTCGCTTGTATGATATGGTGCATGAAGAAAAGTACGCTTCTATTCTACAAGCAGATTCGAAGGAGACTAATTTCTCGTTCGAAATTCCGCGTTCAATGAATGATTTACTGAAACGTAGAAAAGCAACACAGCTTTGGGCACGGGAAACGCTTGGTGTACTCGGAAGATCACCTGATTATGTAAATACAATGATTGCGGTATTGGCTGGTGCTAAGCGTTTTTTGCAGAGGCTGGGGTTGAATATGGGGAAAATATTGAACAGATTTATAAGAATGCAATAAAAAATGATTTAACATTCACACATACATTTGTGAATCCGTCGATTAGCAGAAAACCTTATTATCCGGATGGTCAAGGTCAAGAGCAACCAATAGCTGCAAAAATTATTGAAGAAAACGAACAAGGAATTATAGTAGACGGAGCTAGGCTTTTGGCAACTCAAGGTGGAATTACTGATGAATTGCTTGTAATACCGTCTGCTGCTTTTATTGATAGTGACTACTTATTTGGATGTACCATTCCATCAGATACCAAGGGTTTATCATTTGTTAACCGACCATCCTATAAACAGTCGAATCGTTATGATTACCCGTTATCTTCTCAATTTGAGGAAGGGGATGCGATTGTTATCTTTGATCATGTCCTTGTTCCGTGGGATAGAGTTTTCTTGTATCGGAATGAGTGGCAAACGAATGATCTTTTTGTAAAACTGGCGTTGAATCTTTTATATTGTTCCAAGCTGCTAATCGACAAATCTCAAAAACGGAATGGCTGCTTGGAATTGCACAATCATTAGTGAATACACTTGATATCGAAAAGCATCAGCACGTGCAAGGAAAGCTTGCAGAAATCATTATAGTTTTAGAGGCAATGCGGGGGTTTGTTTATTCTGCGGAAGCGCAAGCGAAAATCAATGAGTATCAAATTATGGTCCCGGCGCTTTCACCATTAAAAGCAGCTGCATCATATTATCAAGCAAACTATCCCCGTTTAGTTGAAATTATACAACTTCTTGGAGCGAGCCATTTTATAGCGGCTCCAAGCGAGCGAGATTTTGCTTCACCAATTGCTGTACAGCTTGAACGTTTTGTACGCGGTGAATATACGAGTGCTAAAGAAAAATTCCGTTTAATTCAACTTGCTCGTGATTTAACGATTACGGAATTTGGTACTCGACAATTGCTATATGAGCGTTATTTTTTTGGAGATCCAGTTCGAGTACTTTCTTCTCTCAATCAGTTATTCCATGAAGAGAAAAGTGAATATGTAGGGCGAGTAGCTGCATTTTTGCAAAGTACTACAGAATTTGAAGATTAAAAGAAGCCCACTGGGCTTCTTTTTTTTACCTATAACCTAGGATGACGAAAATCTCCATTTTTGCCGCCTGTTTTTTTAACTAAAAGCGTCTCTTCGATGACCATTGATTTATCAACAGCCTTACACATATCATAAAAAGTCAAAGCAGCGGCTGAAACAGCAGTGAGTGCCTCCATCTCAACACCAGTATTGCTTTTAACAGTAACGGTTGCCTCAATTAAAAGCATATAATCGTCATCGATTTCTTCATAAGAGAATTGTAAGTCTGTGCCTTGAATTGTAATAGGGTGACACATTGGATCCATTCTGCTGTTTTTTTTGCGGCCATAATTCCAGCGATTTGTGCTACAGAAAGGGGATCTCCTTTTTTTAACTCTTGTGCATGTATCGCGTCATATAGAGTTTTTGACAATCGAACTCGCGACTGAGCAGTGGCGGTACGTGCTGTTTCTTCTTTCGCAGAAACATTAACCATCTGAGCGCGTCCTTGATCATTATAGTGGGAAAAACCGGTCATATCATTCTCTCCAGTCTGTTTGGCGATTAATGTTAATAAAGTAACGTGAGTCATCAGCAAAGGGCACAGTTAATGTGTCTGCTTGCTCATATAGAACACTCATTTTCCGTGTTGATGGTAATAAATTTTCTATCAAGGTAGGCAACGTCGATGGTACAAACCATGTAAAGGTTGAAGCCTTCCTAAGTGCTCTGGCAAAAAAATGTCAGAGTCGTCATGAGCAGTTGCTGTTTTCATTAAATACTTTACCATACTAGCATCAATTTCTGGCAAATCACCTGCTAAAACTTGAAAATGACTAAATCCACTCTCTTTTAATCTAGTCATACCTTCAAAAAGAGCGTACAGTGGGCCTTCAAATGGGGTTTGTTCACAAATAGTTGGCAATGTGTGGAAATCAGAGACTAATTCTTTATTTGTAACAACGTAAACATCATCAATACCGGCTTCGCACATAGCACGGACACTCTTCATAAACAAAGGCTCGTTCTTATATGTTTCGAACAATTTTTGTTTTCCATAGCGTGATGAACGACCGCCAGCAAGTAATAGACCCGCAACCTTCATTTGCGCAGTTCTCCAACAAAATGGGGTAAAATTGGTAGGATTAGTTCATTCATTGCTAAGGAGACAGCATTTGACGAGCCTGGTAAAGCAAAGATTGCTGTAGTGCCAATAGAGCCTGCGATAGCATTTCCAAGTAATCCTCTTGGTCCTACTTCAGTGAAGCTCTGTTGTCTGAATTGTTCTCCAAAACCATGCATTTCTTTTTCAAGCATGTTAGCAACCGTGTTATAGGTAATGTCACGTTTGCTCATTCCTGTTCCTCCGTTACATACAATTGCATCGATACTTGAATTTTCTACCCATTCTTGAATGACAGATGACAATAAATGAGTATCATCTGTTATAATTCTATAGGCTGAGATTTCATGATTGATTTCGAGAAATGATTTTATAAGCTGGCCGCTTTTATCATCCGATTCTGTGCGAGTATCGGACAAGGTTAGAACAGCGGTGCGTACTTGGTTTGGATCATGTGTATGATGCATTAGGTTTTGTCCTCCGCTCTAAGTATGCTAAAATAGTGGGGAATTTCTCTCTCACAAACTCTATTTTAAGGGAGTAGGAAGGAGTCGTAAAGTGACGAACCAGGAAGTTCATGATCGCCTATCAAGGCCGTTGCGAGATTTGCGCATTTCGATTATGGATCGATGCAATTTTCGTTGCTCTTACTGCATGCCAAAAGAAGTATTTGGCAAGGATTATGTATTCATGAAAGAAGATGAATTATTATCGTTTGAGGAGATTATTCGTACAGCGGATCAATTTGCTCAGCTAGGCGTTAATAAATTGCGTATTACTGGCGGAGAGCGTTATTGAGGAAAAATGTTAGTGAGCTAATCGAGCAGCTCCATCAAATAAATGGAATTGATGACATTGCGCTAACAACAAATGGAGTTATGTTACCAAAGCTTGCTGAATCGTTAAAAGCAGCAGGCTTAAAAAGGGTAAATGTTAGCTTAGATGCGCTTGATACTGCAGTTTTTCAGGAAATGAGTGGTCGAAATACGACTGCAGAAGTTGTTCTTCGTGGAATTGAGTCTGCGCTTGAAGCAGGTCTTGGTGTGAAGGTTAATATGGTTGTTAAACGAGGAATGAATGAGCAAGAAGTTATTCCTATGGCACGACGCTGCAAAGAACTAGGTATTACTCTCCGTTTTATTGAATTTATGGATGTCGGCCAAACAAACGGATGGGATTATTCAAAAGTTGTGTCAAAAAAAGAACTCCATCACCTTGTTTCGGAAATTGCTCCACTTGAATCATTGGAAGAAAGCTATTTTGGAGAAGTAGCTTCTAGGTATAAGTATAAAGATTCTGATGTTGAAGTTGGCTTTATCTCTTCAGTTACGGAAACGTTTTGTGGTACATGTACAAGAGCTAGGCTTTCAGCTGATGGGAAGATATTCACCTGTCTATTCTCTGAAACAGGAACTGATTTGAAAGCGGATTTACGTTCTGGAGTTAGTGATGACAATTTGCGTGAGAAAATCGAGAACGTATGGTCGAATCGATCAGATCGTTATTCGGAGTTACGAACGGCCGAAACGGCGAAAAAACGAAAAAAAATAGAAATGTCTTATATTGGCGGATGAATGAAGCTGATAATAGGTGAAAGCTTGCCCGCTTCAAAGGTTTTTTGAGGCGGGTCTTTTTGAATAGTAGAGGAAGAATAATGAAAAGCAGGAGTAGCATGATTGTGCTAAGGGTGGAGGGATTTAATTGGTAGAACGAAGAAAACCGATTCAGATTGAAGAGGCTGTTTCACTTGTGATGGAATTCAAGTTGAATAGGCAAAAAGAAAGTGTTCCACTTATACAAAGCACCGGTCGCTATTTAGCAGAAAGTATTGTTGCTGATCACGATGTACCACCATTTGACCGATCTCCTTATGACGGGTATGCAATTCGAGCGTGTGATACAAAAGATGCTTCGCGGGATAATCCAGCGAGGTTTGTAGTGGTTGGAGAGATAGGCGCAGGCACGGTATATAAAAATGTTGTTGGTCCAGGAGAAGCGGTGCGTATTATGACAGGAGCAAAAATACCTGCAGGATGTGACGCGGTTGTTATGCTTGAGATCATCAGAGAGACAAATCAAGGAGAAATGGAACTCGTTCGTAAAATTAATCCGAATGACAATATTTCTTTCCAAGGAGAAGATACGAAAAAGAGCGCTCTAGTTACTAGTGAGGGAACGTATATTCATCCTGGAATTGTTGCTCAATTAGCGACTTTTGGTTATTCAACTGTATCTGTCGCCAAAAAACCCAGTGTTGGAATTTTAGCGACAGGTAGTGAACTATTAGAAGTAAATCAGCACTTAGTCCTGGGAAGATTCGTAATAGCAATGCATATATGATTGCCGCACAAGTTCTCCGTGCTGGCGCTGAACCAGTAATGTATGGACAATTACCTGATGATTTGGACCAGTGCGTTGCCGTAATTTCTACAATGTTAAAAGAAGTTGATATGTTAGTGACAACGGGTGGAGCCTCTGTAGGTGACTACGATCTAGTTCCAGGAATTATTGAGCGCTTGCAAGCCAAGTTGTTGTTTAATAAGGTAGCGATGAGACCTGGTAGTGTGACAACAGCTGCAGTTATTGAAGATAAAGTACTCTTTGGTTTGTCTGGTAACCCAGGTGCATGTTTTGTAGGCTTTGAATTATTTGCAAGACCACTAATTCGCCAAGCACTTTTTGCAAATAACGTACATTTAGAAAAGAGCAAAGGGCGACTTGGAGTCGATTTTCCAAAACCGAACCCTTTTACAAGGCTTGTACGTGGAAGATTGGAAGAAGAAGATGGAACACATATTGTTTATCCTTCTGGTCTAGATAAATCGGGCTCGGTTGGCTCGCTGGCTGAAGCGGATCTATTTATTGTCTTGCCTGGTGGAACTAGAGGGTACAAGCAAGGAATGGAAGTGGACTTGTTGTTGCTTGATAGTCAAAAGGGAAGTGACTGGCCTTGGCTAAAGTCTTCCAAGTAGTAGGTTATAAAAATTCTGGGAAAACAACATTAGTAGAAGAACTTATTCGTTTATTGATAGAAGATGGACTTCGGGTGGCTACGTTAAAGCACCATGGACATGGTGGAATTCCCATAGGGAGTACGGACAGCGATCGCTTTTCAAGCGCTGGAGCTATTTCATCAATTGTTGAAGGAGATGGGGTAATTAAGTTAGTTGCTCAAAAGAAAGATTGGACGCTTGGTGAGTTAGTTCAAAAGCAATTCATTATGTCTGCCCTGATATCGTCTTAGTTGAAGGATGGAAAAATGAAGCTTACGGAAAAGTTGTCTTGTTAAGAGATGAGGCTGATTTGCCACTCCTACATTTGGCAAATGTTCGATGTGCGATATCAACAGAAGAGTTGGAAGTGCATAAATCTGGAGTTCCGATTTTTAATCAGAATGATAAAAAGGCGTATCAAGCATTTATTCGGAAGTACATACAAGAAAGCGAGAGTGAGATTCATGTATCATTTAACAAAAGAGCCGATTGAGGTGCAGCCAATTATTAATCAAGTAACTGATCGAAATTGTGGAGCCATTGCCACTTTTATAGGGACTGTGCGGGAATTAACAGCAGGAAAAAAAACCCTTCGTCTTGAGTATCATGCATATGAAGAGATGGCTGTTAAGATGCTTGAGCGGATTGGCAATGAAGTAGAACAGAAATGGGCAGGCTCGAAAGTGGCGATTACTCACAGGCTTGGAATGTTAGAGATTAGTGATATCGCCATCGTAATAGCTGTTAGTTCACCACATCGAAAGGCGGCGTATGAAGGGAATGCCTACGCGATGGAACGAATAAAAGAAATGGTCCCTATTTGGAAAAAAGAGTTTTGGGAAGATGGAAGTGAATGGGTTGGAGACCAACTGGAGACAACACCTTACAAGGGAGGGGAACCGTCATGATCACTGTGCTGTTTTTTGCTGGTTTAGAAGAAAAGGTTGGAGTTCCAAAGGTAGAAGTTGATTTTAGCGGCAAGACGATTAAAGACCTGAAAAAATGGGCTGAATTGACTTACGATTTAGGTGAAGGATCTTTAGAATATATGTTGACCGCGGTAAATGAAGAATTTGCATATGATCGTGATCGGATCCATTCAAGTGATACGGTAGCATTTATCCCACCAGTAAGTGGAGGATAAAAAAGCAACTTTAGTGATCTGCACCAAAAAAGTTAGACAGTTAAATTATGCGCAATCAAGAATCTGAGTCCGGTATTCTACAGGGCTCAGATTTTTCAATAGCTTTTTCATTCTTTTCTTGTAGTAATAAACGCTTCGTTTCATGTTCGCAATCTGGATCAAGTTCATGACGGAATAGAGACAATCAATCGCGTCTTGAGTTTGTTTGTGATTTTCCAGTTTGCGATCATTCCTGTCGATGTTAATCGGTACTTAACCGCTGTTTGAGTAAGAGAACGTCCTGTATCCGCCATATCGTTTAATACCTCTAGTTTAATGAATGGCTTGTATAGGAAGTGTCAAAAATGGCGTGGCCCCATTCCTCATATAAAGAAATCCAAAGATATAACATACTGGGCGGAACCCCAAAATGCTTAGCCACTCGTTTATGACCTAAGACGCCATCCAAGTACTTCTTTTTTTCTTTTGTAAATTTGCGCAACTAGAACACCCCTTAAAAACTAGAATTGTGTCTAACTTTTAAGGGCAGTTCATAGAAGCTGCTTTTTTATTAATTACTTTTATCATTAAATTCTTCTTCTTGATACTCTGTTTTGGTGTAACTGATTGTAAAGTATATGCCACCAACAAAGATCGCTCCACCAATAATGTTTCCAAGCGTAACTGGGATAAGGTTATTAAAGAAGCCGCTAATGGTTACCATTTCAGAACCACCGTGCATAAGAGCGATTCCTAAGATGGACATGTTGGCAACACTATGTTCAAAACTTGACGCAATAAAAGCGAAAATTAATACAAAGATTAAAAAAAGCTTAGCGATGTCTCCTTCGGCTCTCAAAGAGGTCCAAATTGCTAAACAAACGATCCAGTTACATAAAATACCTCGGAAAAACAATTCCGTTGCTGGAGCGTTCATTTTATTAGCAGCCAAAGTCATCATATAGTCATCTGAACCCACTCCAGCGAAAATACCGGACATAAAAACAAGACCTGCAAGTAACAAAGCACCAATCAAATTGCCAATGTAGCTCCAAATCCAAATAAATAGAGTGTGTTTCCACTTTGTTACTTTTGATAATGAACTGACAGTAAAAATCATATTGTTCCCAGTAAATAATTCAGAGCCTGCCCAGAGAACAAGAGCTAGTGCTACACCAAATGTTGCTCCAGTCATGATCGTTAAAAACGGAGAACCGGCTTCGTCAAGTGGTTGACCTACTGCAAACAGGACAAGCGAACCAACGCCTACATATGCGCCCGCCATAATGGAAGCAAGTAAATAACGCAAAGGGGACTTTTGGAGGAGTCCATACTTTCCTTTTGCTTGTTTATTAAGCGTATGAAGAGTGTCTTTATACAATGAATGATCCCTCCTTCATTCTGTTACCGAATATACCCAAATAGAGGAATCTTCAAACGATTTCACTTATATTTGTTTAGACGTTTGAGTACGCTTTATTCTGGGAACAAATAAAATAATATTTATTTTACTTAGTTCGAAAGGAGCAGAGTTATGTCTGAACATTTTGAAGTAACTTTAAATGGTGAACGCCAAACTGTAAGTAAAGATTCAATTTTAAATGCTCTTGCGAAAGGGGAAATAGACGTCCCAAGTTTATGCTATCACCCAAGTTTGGGAGCAATTGAAACATGTGACACGTGCATCGTTAAAGTAAATGGTGAATTCGTCCGCTCTTGTTCAACAGAAATTCAATCAGGTGATGTTGTTGAATCGGTAGGGAGTGAAGTTCATGAGGCACAATTGATTGCTATGGACCGTGTGCTTGGTAACCATGAGCTTTATTGTACCGTTTGCGATTATAATAATGGGAACTGTGAGATACATAATGCGGTGAAAGAAATGAAAATAACCCACCAAGAAACAGCTCATAGTTCAAAAGAGTCGGCTATTCAACGTAACTCATTTTATCGTTATGATCCTGATCAGTGTATTCTTTGTGGACGCTGTGTAGAGGCTTGTCAAGATTTGCAGGTAACTGAAACGTTATCAATCGATTGGGGATTAGAAAGACCACGTGTTATTTGGGACAAGGATTCGCCAATCGATGAATCGTCTTGTGTAAATTGTGGTCATTGTTCAACAGTTTGTCCTTGTAATGCAATGATGGAAGTAGGTATGGAAGGCGAGGCTGGTTTTTTAACTGGAATTAACGAGGAATCCATGCGACCGATGATTAATATTACAAAAAATGTAGAAACAGGTTATCAGTCATTAATGACGTTTCTGATCTTGAAGCACAAATGCGGGAGTCACGGATTGAGAAAACAAAAACAGTTTGTACGTATTGTGGAGTTGGTTGTGCCTTTGATGTATGGACGAAAGATCGACAAATCTTAAAAATTGAACCTCAAACCGAAGCACCTGCAAATGGTATCTCGACATGCGTAAAAGGGAAATTTGGCTGGGATTATGTGAATAGTGAAGAGCGCTTAACCAAGCCTTTGATTCGTGAAGGAAATGAGTTCCGCGAAGCTGAATGGGATGAAGCGCTTGAACTCATTTCAAAAAACTTTAAGAATGCATTGAAGACGAAAGGACCGGATTCATTGGCCTTTATTTCGTCATCAAAATGTACAAATGAAGAGTCCTATCTGATGCAGAAACTTGCTCGAGCGGTCATTGGCACTAATAATATCGATAACTGTTCCCGCTATTGTCAATCTCCTGCAACAATGGGGTTATGGCGGACGGTCGGATACGGAGGAGATTCTGGAGGAATTGAAGATATTGCGAATGCTGAATTAGTTATTTCAATCGGCTCAAATACAGTTGAATCTCATCCGGTACTTGCCACAAGAGTAAAACGAGCGCAGAAGTTAAATGGACAAAAAGTAATTGTAGCTGATATTCGTAAACATGAGCTGGCAGAACGTGCGGATTTATTTGTTCACCCTGCTCCAGGGAGCGACCTTGTTTGGTTATCCGCAGTAACAAAATACATGGTGGATCAAGGGTGGCATGATGAAGAATTCCTTACCAAGCATGTAAACGATGTGGATGAGTTCATAAACAGTCTGGATACGTATACACTTGACTACGCTGAAGAAGTGACAAATTTGTCTAAAAAAGAATTGATCTCAATTGCAACGTCTATTCATGAAGCGAAAACAACTTCTATTTTATGGGCGATGGGTATAACACAGCATGGTGGAGGTAGTGATACGAGTACAGCAATCTCTAACTTGTTGCTCGTTACAGGGAACTATATGAAACCTGGTGCAGGTGCATATCCATTACGAGGACATAACAATGTTCAAGGAGCAAGTGATTTTGGCAGCATGCCAGACCGTTTCCCTGGCTACCAATTTGTTACGGATGATGAAGTGCGTGCACGTTTTGAAAAGACGTGGGCTGTTGATTTACCTAAGGAACCGGGGTTAAATAACCATGAGATGGTTGATGCAATTCATGACGGTAACTTAGATGTTCTTTACTTAAAAGGTGAAGACATGGGTATTGTTGATGCAAACGCGAACTATGTTCAAGCCGCGTTAGAAAAACTCGATTTCTTTGTTGTGCAAGATGTATTTTTATCAAAAACAGCTCAATTTGCTGATGTTGTCTTACCTGCAAGCCCGAGCCTCGAGAAAGATGGCACGTTTACCAATACAGAGCGTCGCTTCCAACGCCTATACAAAGTGCTTGAGCCTCTTGGGGAATCAAAGCCGGATTGGGAGATCATTAAAGAAATTGCAAACCAGTTAGATGCAGGCTGGACATATGAACACCCGAGTGAAATAATGGACGAGGCGGCATCACTTACCCCGATATTTGCTGGTGTGAGCTATGAACGTTTAGAAGGTTATGATAGTTTACAATGGCCAGTTGCGGCAGATGGTACAGATACGCCGTTACTCTTTAAAGATGAATTCCCTCTGCCAGAAGGGAAAGCGAGATTATGGCCTGTAGAATGGACAAAACCGCTTCAGTTTGATGAAGAGTATGATATTCATGTAAATAATGGTCGGATTTTGGAACATTTCCATGAAGGGAATATGACCTATCAATCAAAAGCAATTACGAAAAAGACACCTAGAGAATTCCTAGAGGTCTCACCTGAGCTGGCGAAAGAGCGTGGTATTGAAGATGGGACAAAAGTCCGCCTTACTTCTCCGTACGGAAGTGTTAAAGTAAGTTGCATTGTGACCGATCGTGTGAAAGGCAAAGAGGTGTACTTGCCGATGAACACAAGTGGTGAAGGAGCTATTAATTACATTACAAGTTCTCATTCGGATAAAGATACCGATACGCCGGCGTATAAGGAGATCTCTGCTAAGATGGAGATTCTTGAGGCAAAAGGAGAAAGTCCTCTGCCAAGAATTAATCATCGCTATGGAAATCCACAACCGCAAATTGGTGTAAGGGTAGAAGAGAAATGGGTGCGTTCGGATTATATATTCCCAGGGGACATAGTAAAAGAAAGGAGAGCTAAAAATGGCTAAAGCGACAACGATTATTCAGAAAATGCCTGTTGATCCTGATGTAAAAAGAGAACAAGATTTACATGAAATCGAAGACGCATTAGTCGATAATAAAGAAGCCATTTTAGCTACACTTGCTCTTCTTCAAAAAGTCCAACATACGGAAGCTTTTAATATAGCCGACGCAGCGATTAGCCAGAGTGAACACTTAGTTAATCGGCTTGTAAGGCAAGTGGATGATCCAAATATAACGCAATCAATTCAAAATTTGTTACTGTTAGGCGGCGCTTTAGGGTCGGTCAAGATGGCTGATCTAGAACCAATGATCTTCAAAATGAATTCTGCTCTTCATGAGGTAGCCGAATATGAGCATAAGGGAAAAGGTGGTTACGTTTCCCTCGTGCGTTCCTTAAAGGATCCGGAGACGATTGAAGGTCTCAACACGATGGTTGCTTTTGTAAAAGGATTTGGTGTTGATCAATCAAAGAATGAAATGAATCAACCCCAATATGAATTGACTACATTAGCAGCACAAGGATATGCAAAAGAAAAAGAAGAGGAGGCCAACAGCAAACAGGAGTCAACCCAGACAACCAAATGGTATGTTATTGCCGCTGGAGCGTTGGCCTTTGTTTTGCCGTTGTTATTTAAAAGAAAATGACTAATAAAATGAACGCTGTACAAACCTCTAGAGATATTCTGAAAATCTCTAACGAATTAAGTGAATGGAAAACCGATTCGATTGCGAAAGAAGTACCTTTAACGATAAAGATAAATGGCGAAGAATTTGTGACAATGGTTTGTTCTCCAGAGTATATCGAAGACATGGTTATTGGTTATTTAGCTTCAGAAGGCGTTATTGATTCATTTGATATGGTTCAGTCCATACGAGTGGATGAAAGCAAAGGTTTCGTTCACATTCAATTAACTAGACAAATAAACAAGTTGCATCAACAAATGCAAACAAAACGCTATATCACCTCGTGCTGTGGCATGAGCCGACAAAGCTTTATTTTTGCTTCTGATTCCAAGACGGCTAAGACTATGAAATCAAGGAATGTTAACGTTCGTGCCGAGGATTGCTTTCGCTTGATGGAAGAAATGCAGGGATCGGCAACGATTTTCCATGAAACGGGTGGTGTTCATAACGCGGCCCTAGCCACAAACGATGGAATCGTTGTGATGAGAATGGATATTGGACGGCATAATGCCCTTGATAAACTATATGGTTACTGTCTGCGGAATCATATTTCATTAGAAGATAAAGTGATGATTTTTAGTGGCAGACTTTCTTCAGAAATTATGTTGAAGGTGGCGAAAATTGGCTGCGAAGTCGTATTATCAAAATCTGCACCAACAGATCGTGCACTAGAGATTGCTGATGAGTTAGAAATAACGGCTATTGGATTTATTAGAAAACAATCAATGAACGTTTATACCGTCCCCGAACGAGTTATTCAAACGGAAAGCTAGAGGCCAATTTGCCTCTAGCTTTTTTCATTCTTGTTGTCCCGGTAAATAGTCAAGTAAGAAAGCAACCATAAAGCGTGGCGTTGTTGGTCGCGAGCAATAGAAGCATAGAGGTTTCCTAATTGTGGCACTGTAGATGAACGAGCTGCGTTTTCAAATGAAGCGGCAGCTTTTTGTTCTTGTTCAAACGCCTTTTTTAAAGCGGGAATATATCCATTACGGTAGACGATTGCTTCAGTTATTGTCGGCTCCTTGTTGCTTAAAGCAGTATAGAGCTGTAACATCATTTGATAATGATGTTTTTCTTCTTCAATCGTATCAGTTAGAATGCTGGCTACATGTTGCGTTGGCATTTGTTGAATAAGTAATTCGTAATCAGCA
Organism: Bacillus sp. JCM 19041; assembly: GCA_001310375.1. Taxonomy (GTDB): domain Bacteria; phylum Bacillota; class Bacilli; order Bacillales; family Bacillaceae_D; genus Shouchella. The sequence goes on from BAXC01000015.1 coordinate 35,608, forward strand.
ACGGTTTGATAAGAAAGCTGCATAAACGATTGAAGTTCTTCAAGTTGCTCTTTTGATACTGATATAGGAGCTGTGGCCGGCCGCTGATGGGGTGGCTTTGGTAATGAAGGACCTTGTAGATTGGTTTGAGATGGTATTGGTTGGCGTATATTTGGTTGTGTCTGTCCTGGTGGTGTTTGAAAAGATGGAGCTGAACGTTTTTTAAACAACATCGCTTTTCCCCTTTCTTGATTTCCATTCAAAGAAATGGGCATGGTCTATTGAGGCTGATTATAAATATGTATGCAAGCGGATTTAAGTCAATTCTTCTTAAATAAAAAACCGGCTCGTTTATGAGCCGGTTATTTTTCTTCTTTTGGTTTCCTCGAATAAAAGCTAGACATTGTTCCAATTACAACTCCAATAATAATCCCTATTGGAATGCTATCAAATACAATGCTTGCTCCAACCCCTATTATTAAACCAATTATCATTCCAAATTTTTCGTTTGGTGGTTTCTGGTTTGAACTAGACATGTCTGACCTCCGGTGATTAATCACGCTATCTATATTTTAGCGAATATCACGGCAATGGTCAAAGAAGAGATGGTCACCTGGCTCAGGAAAGATTATTAACTCTGTGCTTTACGAGGGGAGAAAAGAAGTGAGAGGATAGACCCGAGAACAATCAGGACAAATGTGATGCTTGCTGCAATTTTTCAGAAACGCCAAAGTATATTAGAAGCATGCCAAGTGATATAAGCAAAGAGACGTAAATCACAAACAATAATTTCATTGCAAAACCTCCTTTTTTATTTATTCATAATCCTACAAAAATTGCGATTGATAAAACCGTTTCTGTGGGTATTAAATTTCATCATATCATTTTGAGGAAGGGGATGCAAGAAGAAAATAATTAAAATAATCTTCTTCTTGCAATGACCCAGCCTATTGTGGCTAATAACCCGATGGTAAAAGCACTTATTGAAAGTCGGAAAAAAGGTGGTAGATAAGAGAAAACAATTTCATTTTTTCCTGGTTCTAGAGGGACCCCTAAAAATGAATAGTGACTTGCTTAATGTCTGCTGACTGTCCATTTACAGTGACTTCCCATCCTCGCTCATAGGGAACTGGAAGTGCAAGCATCTGTTGATTAGTGGCATTATCATAAGAAATCTCTATCTTTCGGTCGCTCATCTCGACTGGAATATCATCATTGTTGTTAGCTGCGTTATGGAGATTCTCGTAGGATTCCGTATACAGTTCAAATTGATCTAATCGATAACTCCCTTTTGGAACACGTAAAGATATCACTTCATTGGCTTCAATGCGAACAGTTAAATCATTAACGTCAGTCCGATAAATCGATTGTAATGATTTCCGAGACGTGGAGAATTCGTTTATTGTTAAGGGGAAGAGTGGAGCTGTTTTTGACTTGTTTTCAATGTAAAAGGATAAATAGTCATCCTCCTCATCTTCCATGCGTTCGCCAACGTTAAAGTCTAGGCCGCCTTGTTCTTCAGTCACAGTAAGTACACCTTCTTCGTAAGTGCCACCAACTGGTTGTATATCCACTTCTCCAATTCTGTTTTCAAGTGTTGATTCAAAAGGCTCTGTGCTGAAACCGTCAGCGGCAATTATACCATTCAGCATCGCATGTTCGCGGTCTAGAATGCTCATATTTGTTAAGTCGTCCTCACTGAATATGGTCGAAGCAGTCCGCGCATATGGCAATACATGAGGATTTTCATATAAAGTATAAAGTTCATTTGATGAAACCTCGTTAAATCCATAAGGGATTGGTACATCTTTGTCATTTGAAACAAGTTTATGGCTTACTTGAAACAAGCTATGTAAGTTTGCCCGATCGCCAAAACCTGAATACCTGCTGACGCTTTCCCTATTCATATCGATTTCCAAATCCTCGTAATAAAAGAATAGCAAATGTTGATTTAATACACTCGAATAGGCGCTGACTCCATGAAAATCTTGAACTAAAGGCGTGTTATTTCTAAAATCAGCAACCCATTCAATTCGAGATAAAGGTTCTCGCGGTGTTGCCTCATTTAAAAGCTCGCGTTGGGAAGCGTGATCATATTCACGACTTTGTAGAAAATCAGTTGATGTTTGATGTAAATTACCATTTTCAAATAGTCGTTCTTTTTGGTAGATATTAGCGAGTCCGAGCTGGGATAGTAGTAGAAAAACCAATAATAAAGGCATCCAACGTTTCATATTCCTCCAGGTGGAAAACAACAAGAAGAGAGTTGCTATTGCAGAGAATAATAAGAGATAAGCCTGCCCTGATTGAAATAATGAGGACGGACCAACGTAACCAATAACATAACTAACAGTAAATAAGACAAAAGTGGTTATACTAGCAAAGATCATATTACGCTTCGATATTTGTCTTATTTGTGGTAATGCAAACCCTACAGCAGCAGCAAGCGCAAACGAGCCCATGTATTGAAAGCGGAATTGAGGCGCAGAAAAGCCATTAAACATGCTGCCAGCCATTGGACTAAAATGGAAAATAACAAAGAGTAGGGATAATAAACTGAAAAAAAGAAATGGCTTATAAGTGTAAAGTTTTTTACAAAATAAAAAGAAGACAAAAATTGCTGGTAAAATGAATAGCCTACTTGTGAACAACAGATTGTCGTGCAGATCAAACCATTCTATTGGACGTGAGAACGACGGACGATAGTTGTTTAAATAACCATAAACTGCAGGTACAAATGCGATAGCTCCAATTAAAAAACCTATTACAACTGCTGGAACATATTGTTTTAATTGCTGTTTAACTGATGCTTCACTATCAGATAGTTGGATGACAAAACGTAAAACAACATAAAGTCCGATGAATATAAAATTCATATAAGCAAAATAAAAGTTATTGATCAGAGATAAGGCAATTGCAGCAATTAACCACCAAGCTTCTGCTCACGGATGATCTTTTCAACCCCAAGTACAAGCAATGGTAGCCATAAATAGGCGTCAGCAAAAAACTCCCAAAAAGAAGCATAGGCGAAAGTACATGATGCTACCACCGTATAAAATAGCACTTATAAATGCGTACAGGGTTGGGATTTTTATGTAACGAAAGACAAGGTTGATAAAAAGATCACAATAGCTAAGCGAGCCGTATTAACAAATACTGCTGTTTGTCCCCAGAAAAGAACAGTATCTGGGTTTGAAAAAACGCCAATTGCTTCACCTGCTAGCACAATTAAGAAAGTAATGAAAAAAACAGTGCTGGTCGAAAAGTAGTAAGCGAGTTGGCTAAAAAAACCACCGCCTAATCCAAATTGATGCGAATAAAAGAAAGATGCTTTACTGTACTCCTCATAGAGAAATTGTTTGAAAGGCAGCATTTGGGCGGTTCCATCATTGGGGCCAACCATAAATTGCCCGTTCGTCCATTGATAGAAGAAAAAAGCATGCGCAATGATAGCAAAAAGGACGCTTGCGCCTAAAAGTGCAAATATGGTTCTAAGCTTCATTTCGAACTCCATCTCGTTTTAATATTTTTGAAGTAATAATAAATGTGATTGGAACTGTGAAAAGGACAGCAATAATTGGTGCAATAATTGGTGGTAAGCCAATTAACTCAACTAAAATAAAAACTAACACAGTGGATACTGAAAAGTTTACGGCTTGTGTTAATGGAAATTGAAAGAATGTTTTCCATGATGGTTTAACACCAAATGTGAAAAACACATTTAGAAAATAAGAGCCGATCATGCTTATTAAAAATGCCGCAATGTGGGCGGCTAGATAATGGAACGCAAATGCTTGCTGAAAAAGGAGGTAAAGCAAGTAAAACGTTGCAGTATTTATGCCGCCAACAAAGGCAAATCGCAAAAATTGGTTTCGATAGATTTTCTGCCAAAAGTTATTGGACTCGTTCATAACGTTTTCCTTTTGTTGCGTTTGTTTCTTTTACCAGGTAGTGGGGACGTCGTTTCGTTTCATTATATATTCTCCCTATATATTCTCCAATTATGCCAAGTGAAACCAGTTGAATACCACCTAGGAATAACACAGCTGAAATGACGGTGAAATAACCTGGCACATCAATGCCAGTGCGGATAATCTGTGTGAACATCACTAAAATGTAGAGCAAGGCAGCAACTAAAATAAATCCGCCCATATAAAAACAGATGCGCAAAGGTTTCATATTAAAGGAAATGATGCCATCAATGCCGTAATTAATTAATTTTGATATAGACCATTTTGATTCACCGTTCACGCGCGAGACGTTTTCATAATAAATCACTTTTTGTTCAAAGCCAATCCAAGAAAACAAACCTTTTGAAAAGCGGTTCCCTTCGCTCATTATAAGAAGGGCATCTACAGCACGTCTGCTTAATAGTCGGAAATCTCCCGCCCCATCTTCAAGCCGGACATCAACGATCTTATTGATTAGTTTGTAGTATGTTTTGGATAAGGCAGTACGGATAATACCATCACCTTTACGGTCTCTACAAGCGATAACTTGATCATAGCCTTCTTCATATCCAGTTAAAAGGTCGGCTATTAATTCAACTGGATGTTGTAAATCAGCGTCAATAATCACAACACAATCGCCTTTTGCGTGTTGAAAACCAGCAACAATGGCTGCCTCTTTTCCGAAATTTCTTGTGAAAGAGATGTAATTTACTTGGGGGTGCCATGTTGATAATCGTTGAAGTAAGGGTAAGGTGCTGTCAGAGCTTCCGTCATCAATATATATAACTTCCCAACGATAATTGGATTTTTCAAGCACTTCTTTTAAAGCGAAGTAAAAAGGTTCGACATTTTTTTCTTCATTAAAAGAGGGGACAATAACAGAAAGCAGTGGCTTATTCATTGCCGAAGCCTCCATTTCTATACAATTTGTGAATCATTTCATAGTATACCCGGAATAAGAGGAAACGAATCTTACGTTTCCTTTAAGGAAATTAAGAAAACTATGTGGTCATGTAAAAAAGGGTATAAGACTATGAGTGATCATGGTTCTCGTCACTTCGTAGAGATAATAAAGAAGTGGAATAACAATTTTTTACGGAAATACTGGCAGAATAGTTGATTTCTCGCTAAACTAAGTAAGTGAAGTAGAGGAGGATAAAGATGAACCAGTATAAGTTAGTAGTGTTTGATTTAGATGGAACCTCTATGAAGGGACAAGTCATTTTGATTATTATGCACATCATCTAAAACAAAAAGTAGATAAAAAAGACCGTGCTGAATTCCAACTTGATTATGAAGCGATGAAAGCAGGTAATCATGTTGTCCAAATTGGAAAAGCTTACGATGTCGAAAGTGATGCAGTGCTAACAATTGATCCTATGACGTTAAGAGTGGTTGAAGCTCATTCTTGGGATGGGGAGAAATATGAGGATGAATCTGTTAAAGAGGCTTATCCAAGTGAATTGTCTTTTAACTTTGATGATATGATCGCTATTGGTGATGGTTGGTGGTATCCTTTTGTTTGTGCGAAGCATTACGGAGTAGAGGATTGTTACTCAAGTTATACGGCGACAAAAGAGTATATGGTGTCTGATGACTTTACACTAGAGCCATTAAAAGGACTTAGAGATCATTTAATTGAATTAAACAAAGTAACACAAACAGTTGTTATGACAAACAGTGATCGTGAAGACGTTGGCAGATTGTTTCATGAGCTTGGTTTGGAAGGTGTTTTTGATCATATTATCCCGTCCGCTAATAAGCCTAGTTCCGCCTCAGAACAATTGAAGCATTTGTTAACTCAATATGATGTGAGTCCAGAAGAAGCAGTTAGTGTTGGGGATAATTCATTAATGAAATCGCGCCTGCAGTTTTGCTTGGAATGGATGCTGTCTATATTCATCCACAAACGCCTGAAGTAGGCTTAGAACGTGTTAAGGTCGTAGCAAGTGTAGTTGACCTTTTCAAAGAGTAACAAAGCACAGGGAAATGAATTCCTTGTGTTTTTTATGTATGAAAAGAGGGGAAATGACGCAAAACCTATAAAGTAATCGGATTTGTGCTTGGTTTCTTTAATCCGCGACTTGGACATGTTACGGTTGCAAAGTATTGATCGTTTTTGACTAGGAGGATTCATTCACATGAAAAAACAACTTATTACCGCAACAGTAGCTTTAGTAAGTGCTGGTGCACTTGCTGCTTGCAATACTGATTCAAATGGAAACGAAGAGATTCAACAGTTACTTGAGGAATCAAATGAAGCGATGGCAGCTTTAGATAGTTATGCAGTGGAAACACAAGCACTAACGCCAGAGGATGAAGAAGGACAAGAAATGTCATCAATCGTGCAATTAACTAGGATCCTTTGTCGTTTGAGGTTTCACAAACAGGCCCAAACCCGATGACTGGTGAAGTAGAAGAAATGAAAGAGTACTTTTCTGATGGTTTATATTACACAGAAGAACCAACAATTGGTGGATGGGTCTATATGGACGGAGAAGAGGCTGGTATGACAGGTGGGGCTGACTTACGTCCCGCAGAAGTACAAACTGAATATTTGATTGAGCATGCTAGTTCATTGACTTTGGAAGAAACGGATGAGTCTTATGTGTTTACTGCTGAAGGTACAGAGGATGAATCAGGTGCGCTGGCACTTACTTTGGCAGGTGATCCAGAAGGGGAAGCTGGGCTTGAAGTGAACGAGTTCTCGTACCAACTGCAGATTGATAAAGAAACAATGTTGCAGCAAGACGTGGAAATGACAATTGGTTTAGAAATGCAGGAAGAAGGTATGGAATCAGTGCAACAACTGATGACCACATACAGCCAGTTTAACGAAGTCGAAGAACGAACTGTGCTGAAGAGATTGCGGACGAAGCAATCAGTATGGATGAAGCGATCCAACAATTTGAAGAGGAACAGGCTGAATTAGAAGAACAAGAAACGGATGAAGAACAACCGGCAGAAGACGAAGAAGAGTAAAGACAAGAAGCCCCTTTCCATTGAGAAAGGGGCTTTCTCATGGAAATTCATTAGTAATAAAGATCTAAGCATATTTATTGATTGGTTTACTAAAGGAATTTAAAAAGAAAACAAGAAGGTGCGTTATTTTTAGCATTTTTGCTTAATTCGGAGAATTAAAGGCTAATCTTATGTAAATAAGGGTAAGAGCTTTATAAATCAAAAGGAGCTGGTATATGCACAAAACCCCATTTTTAACGATTGAGCAGATATGCTATCATTTTAAAGAGAACAATAAAGTTCCCACGAAAAAGAAGTTGTTGGGAAATATAGAAACAGCTTGTTTTTGGTGATGGAGCTAACACAGGAGGGTAAAACATAGTGAGAAAAGCAGGAATATTCGGCTTATTTTTGGCGTCGACAGTAATGTTGGCGGCGTGCGGTAATGGGGATGATGAGAACGGTAGCGGGGAAGCAAATGGTACCATTAAAGTTGGCGTAGCGAATGAAGAACCCTATGGTTACATAGATACAGCAAATAATGAAGTTACGGGAGCCGCTCCGGAGATAGCTAGAGCTGTTTTGCAAAGTATTGGTTATGATGATATCGAGGGAACAGTCGCGGATTTCGGAGCCTTAATCCAGGGGGTAAATGGCGGTCAATTTGACATTGCAACAGCAGCAATGGACATACGCCTGACCGTTGTGCGAATGGAAGCTTTGGTAACATTGAAATGCAGTATGGAGAAGGCATTGTCGTTGAGGCGGGAAATCCAATGGGAATTCATAGTTATGAAGACATTGTTGCGAATCCTGATATAAATGTTGCAGTTATGAGAGGCGCGAATCAAATTGATTACTTAGACTCCTTAGGAATTGATGAGGGCCAATATGTATTAGCTGATAGCATTGCCGACAATATGGCTGCTGTTGAATCTGGTCAGGCCGATGTCATGGTTGCCACCGATGCCACTGCTAATTCTGCAGCCCAGAATAATAGCTCGGGCAATGTTGAGTTTGTCGAGGATTTTACGCAGCCAATTATTGATGGAGAGTCTGTTACGGCTTATGGAGCGGCAGTATTTCCACAAAGTGAAGAAGGCGACGAGTTAAGAGAAGCATATAATGACGGGCTCCAAGAACTATTAGAATCAGGTGAAATATTAGAAATCCTCGAAGAGTTTGGATTTACAGAGGCGAACCTACCACCAGATGATATTACAACGGAAGACCGCTGTAACGTGTAATAAGAAGGTAGCGATAGAAAATGAAGTTGATTAAACGAGCGAAGCATGGAGATGCAAGAGCTGCTATCCATGCTTTTTCTCGTAGTTGCCGTTAAAGAGGTGATCAAGTGTTTTCTAATTTCAATAATTTTGTCCCGTTTATATTAAATGGGATGACAACGACAATTCAAGTATTTTTAATAGGTGCGTTGATTGCTTATACGATTGCGATTGTTGCTGGTTTAATGCGGACTTCTTCCAACAGCTTAGTCCGAAGTATAGCCGCCATTTTTGTAGAACTTTTCCGGGGTACTTCGTTACTGGTGCAATTGTTCTTTTTTGTTTATGCTTTGCCAACCATTCTTCCTTTTATTGATATGCCACTTCTGTTTGCAGGGGCGCTTGCTGTCGGTTTAAACTATGGTGCTTATGCATCAGAAGTAGTACGAGGGGCGGTCAATTCTATTGCTATTGGTCAAACAGAAGCTGCAATTTCATTGAATATGTCAAAATGGCAGCGCATGAGATTGATTATTTTACCCCAAGCGATAAGGTTGATGCTTCCGGGTTTTGGAAATAATTCAATCGAATTATTAAAGGGAACGTCTTTAGTCTTTTTTATCGGTTTAGCAGATATGACCTTTCAAGCGAATATATTGCGTGGTGGTAATAATGCTCTTAGTAGCCAAGTTGAGATCTATACGTATTTGTTATTCTCCTACTTTCTATTAGCTTTGCCACTTATTTTCTTAGCACGTTGGCTTGAAAAACGCGCTTCGAAAGGAGTGAGCACTTCATGAATGGAGACAATCGTGCATGGAATTGGGAATTTGCATTTGAGATTTTCCCAGAAATCTTATCTGCTATTACAGTTACAATTGGTGCAACTGTTGTAGCCTACTTTATCTCATTAACGATTGGGTTGCTTTTTACGCTTTTACGTCGCTCGAGTTTTAAGCCTCTTTCTCTACTGATGGCTGGTATTATTGAGTTTATACGTGCAACCCACCGCTTGTTCAATTGTTTTTTGTTTTCTATACAACGCCGTTATCTGGTTTTCAGACTGGGGCACTTGTTTTAGGGATTCACTATGCGACGTATGTCTCGGAAATCTATCGTTCGGGTATTGATGCTGTTCCTAAAAGTCAGTGGGAAGCGAGTCGAGCATTAAACTTTTCAACAGCACAGACGTGGAGGAAAGTGATATTGCCACAGGCTGTCCCCCCTGTTATCCCGATGTTAGAACTATCTTATTGTTCTATTCAAAGAGACGCCGTTGCTTTCAGCCATTTTTGTTGTAGAAATGATGGCTACAGCCCGAGCAATCGGCACTGATACTTGGAATTTCGTTGAACCTATTACAATTGTGGGTGTCTTATTCTTAGTGCTTAGTTATCCATCTGCTGTATTTATCCGTTATTTGGAACGGAAAGTAGGGAATTTGCACGGAAATAAGGTAGAAACAAGGGGAGTGAAAACATGAATGAAGTATTAGAACAAGAACAAGAACAAGTTATTGCTAAGCAAGACTTAGCAGATGTCATTGTTCGATATCGGAATGTAAAGAAGGCTTTTGGCGACTCGGTCGTTTTAAATGACTTGAATATTGATGTGAGACAAGGTGAGAAGATCGCCTTGATTGGTCCGTCTGGTTCGGGAAAGACAACAATTATTCGGATGTTAATGACACTTGAGAAGCCGAGTGAAGGAACAATTGAAGTTGACGGGGAAATGCTTTGGCATAAAGAAGTAAATGGTAAGCTTGTTCCTGCGGATGAAAAGCATTTACGTAAAGTGCGAGGAAATATCGGCATGGTCTTTCAACAATACAATTTGTTTCCTCATATGACGATCTTGAAAAATTGCACAGAAGCACCAATTCACGTACTTGGATTAAGCAAGCAAGAAGCCCAAGAACGGGCAAAAAAAATGCTCGAGAAAGTGGCTTATCGGACAAAGTTGATATGTATCCTTCCCAATTATCTGGTGGTCAGCAACAGCGAGTTGCGATTGCTCGCTCACTAGTTATGCAACCTAAAGTCATGTTATTTGATGAAGTTACCGCTGCACTTGATCCTGAACTGGTTGGCGAGGTGCTCGAAGTCATTAGGGATATCGCGGCGGAAGGCGAAACGACAATGATGTTGATTACTCACGAAATGGATTTTGCTCGTGATGTTGCTGACCGAGTCTTCTTCCTTGATAATGGAAAAATTGCAGAACAAGGTACACCTGATGAAGTGATTAATAACCCCAAGACAGAACGGTTAAAATCTTTCTTAGGAAGGTTTAATGCGTAATAATAGGGTGCTCTCCTGTGTGACAGGTAGAGCACTTCTTTATACTAAAAAATTCCCCGTATCTTTTTTTGTTTTTTTATTTACTTTCTCTCTTTATAAAAAGAAGTATCTGGCTTGGAAGGGAGACTGGGATGAATAAAAAAGAAAAAAGGTACGTCGAACAAAAGCTTTCGAAATATAACTTATATAAATTAACCTTTTCATATGAGGAACAACCGAAGACGACACAAAGTTTTCAATTGGTTCCCGCAAGCGGACCACGCTCTTTCTTCTCGTCGACTGAACAAACAGCTATTAAGAATATTGACGCCGCAGCTAAACGGAAAGCCTTTTTATTAATGATTGAGGACTGTGTAAATAAGCTAGCTTCAACGGAAAGAGAGCTTATTGTGCGTCGCTATTTACAAGAAAGTGACCGATTTGACTATCAAGTGTATATGGATATGTTAATTAGCGAGCGGCAGTATTATCGAATTAAAAATAAAGCCTTTGAGAAGCTTTGTTATTTGTTCGCTATATGGGAAGACGAGAGTCCTCTGGAATAACAGTAAAGGCGCAGCGACGGCTGTGCCTTTTTAAGTGGTTTATGGTTTACCTTAACAACTCTTGCTTCTTTTTCTCGAACTCTTCTTCTGAAATAATTCCATCGTCAAGAAGGGATTTGAATTGACGAAGTTCGTCGGCAGTGGAAGTCTGGGGAGAGGGATTGGCTATAGAGTGATATAGTTTCTCTGAATGAAAGACGCGTAAACCTTCAATAAGTGCTTTTGCTTCATACATTCTTTGATATTCATTTGGACCTGAAATAAGCAATTCATTCTCAGAGGCAAGATACGCTTGGTATCTTGCAGGAGCATGACTGCCTTCTACAAAAAAGCGAATTCGACCCGCTCTAATATCGCTCTTTGAGAGGTGAATGCTTGTAATGGATGAAATATCAATGTCTTTTTTTCCTCTGCCGCCTTTATGTAATGCTTTATATGAAATCGAAACCGTGTGCTTTTTAACAGTTAGTGCTCCTTGGCTGGTCTTGTATTCAATTAAGTGTTTTTCACCCGAAATCAATTGATCAACGTGCTGATCAATTAAACACTTTGAATTGTTTCGATTTTGTTGTTCGTGATCAGAAATTTTTTTTTGAATATATTCACTCAATTTTAAAAATTGATTGTATTTTCGCCTAGTTTTAAACACGATAGCTTGTTCACTGCCCATTGCATCAAAATCAGTGATCATAGAAGGGTCTTCGTGATGTTTAATGAAGCAAGCATAACCAGACAGAAGTCCTGGTTTTTTTTCTTTAATCATTTTTATTTCTGAAAAAGAAATTTCTACTTGTTTGCTCAATTTTGCTAACACTCTACTATGTTCAAGTAAAATTTTATCCTCCATTACCGTTAACTTGGTTCCGTGAGAAGAAAGAGCAAGATTTTCCATTAATTGTTTCTCCTTTCTAAAATCAGAATAGACGAAAGTCATTATGCCATTCTCTGTTTTATCTAGTCTAACACAAAATAATGGCAGAATCTTGGCAGAAAAACGACAGAGAAGAACGTATGTTCTGTATTATGATGATAGTGTAGCAAGGTTAGGTAAAACCAAACTACACCATTCGTTATAGATGGTTAGGCGTGCCGGCACATGCAATCAAGCGAATGACATCAAATACATTTTAATTGGAGGAATTAATATGGCAGAGAAAAAATTTGCAGGAACACGAGTGGAAGTCAATGAAAAGGTTGTAGCCAAGCTAACATCTTTTACTCATTCTTTAGAAGTAGAAGAAGCAGATGTAACCGGACTTGGGGATACAGTCGATGGCGGGGGTGTTTTTCGCCAAAAATTCATTGCTGCTTCTGTGGGTGAAACCGTATCAATGGAAGGAATTGCACTCCTTGAAGATGATGGGCAATCAGAGCTAAAGCGTGTATCTGAACTTGGACAAAACGCGGTTATAAAACACACCGATGCGAAAGGTTCTGGTTATGCATTAACTGGATTTTTCACAGCGTATGAGGAAGAAGGGTCTGTATCAGAAGGGGTGTATACATTCTCCGGTGAATTCCGCGTAAATACAAAGGAAACCATCAGAGAAGGTGGTGCTCCAATTGACGAATAAGAAAGCCAGCCGCTTAGAACTACTTGATCAAAAAGCTGAAGAGCTGTCAACTATTCAGCAAGAACAGCTGGTAGCTGATTATGATGATGCTCTGGCTGAACAATTAAATGAACAAAAGCATCAATATGTGAAATTTTCCGGGGAATATTTTGAAATTCCGACGGAGATGCCTTTTCAATTCGCTACTTTTTATTTCCGCTACTGTGTGCAAAAAGTGAAAGGCAAAACTAAAATGGCTGTTCCAGAAGAAAAGATGTATGAATTTATTGAATTAATGCTCGGAAAAGACTTTCTAGCGCATCTTGAGCAATCAAAAGCTGGCGTGAACTTTGTCTTTAAGCATATTGTACCAGATATTATGAAATTGTGGGGATATGATGTTAAAGGCTCTCAATCGCAATCTGGGGCTGCTCAAAAAAAAACCAAGATTCACGGATAATTATTTGGGCGTGGGCCGCACTTGAAGCGGACTTCTATCGGTTTTATGACCTGAATTTAACAAAAGAAGGGTTTGGAAACCGCCTCTCTTGGAGGCGGTTCCTAGTGTTCGTCCGTGGTCTGCCGGAGGACAGTGCGTTTCAGCGTTTCTTGCAAGACAGAAAAAACCGCAACTTAGCTGAATGGAATCAAGGCAGCATGAATGAAGAAGCGAAGAAATGGAAAGGGGAAAGATGATGGCGATTGAAGTAGGCGAGTCCGCAAATATTTCAATTGATTTCAAACAAATAGAAAAAGGTGGAAAAGCCTTAAGTGGCATAAGGGATACTATTCAAAGTATTAGAACCGAATTTAATGAACTGTTTTCAGCTTTTTCCACTGGTGATATAGTTGCTTCAATTTTAGGAATTACAACCGCAGTCGGTTTAGTATTGATCGGAATCTCACAGTTGGCATTAGCATTTACAACTCTTGCAAGTATTTTCAGTTTTGTCGGCACATTGTTAACTTCCATTGTGATTCCAAGCTTAACAGCTCTGTTAGCCCCAATTGCCTTAATTATTGCCGGAATTGCCGCTCTTGCAGCTGGTTTGATTTACTTATGGAACACAAACGAAGCGTTTCGAAATGGTGTCATCCAAGCGTGGGAAGCAATTAAATCGGTCATTGAAACAGTTATTTCAACCATTACTGTTTTCGTAGCTGAAAAACTAGCACAGATCAAAGCTTTTTGGGATGAACATGGTGCTTCGGTGATGCAGGCAGTTTCGAATGTTTTTACTGGTATTATGGCTATTATCCAATCAGTTATGGATGCAATTCTTGGCATAATGCAGTTTGTTTGGCCATTTATTGTGTCTTTAATTCAAATGGTTTGGGGAAATATTCAAGGCGTAATATCTGGAGCATTAAATATTATTATGGGCTTAGTGAAAACCTTCGCCGGTCTTTTTACTGGAGACTTTTCTTTAATGTGGGAAGGCGTTAAACAGCTCTTTTTTGGTGCGCTTGAAGCGATTTGGAATTTGGTGCAACTTCTACTTTACGGAAAGTTATTAAAAATTGCTGCTTCGCTTTTTAAAGGCTTGATGGGAGTATTTTCTTCGATGTGGAGCGGTATCAGCAATTTATTCTTAACGGCTTTGAATGGGATAAAAACATTTTTTTCTACTATCTTCATGCTATTCAAGGTTTAGTAGGTAGTGTAATGACAGTTATACGCACTGCAGTAACAAATGGTTTAAATATGGCATCAGGAGTTGTCCAAACAGTTCTTACAGCTATCCGCACGGTGTTCTTAAACGTGTTTAATGCTGTAAGAAATGTAGTTTCTACTGCAATTAGTTTTGTAAGTAATTTCATTTCAACGGGAATTTCTGCTGCTCGCACAGTAGTTACATCTGGTCTGAATGCAATTCGCTCGACGTTTATGAATATCTTTAATGCTGTTCGTACAAGTGTCTCAAATGCAATGACAACTATTCGAACTGCAATTTCGAATGGAATTCAAAGCGCGTGGCAAACGGTCATGAACTTTGTAGGACGCTTCCGTAATGCAGGTAGAAATATTGTTACGAGTATTGCAGATGGAATTAGAAGTGCAATAGGTTCAGTCACTAGTGCTATTTCAAATGTAGCGGGGAAAATTCGCGACTTTCTGCCTTTTTCTCCTGCTAAAGAAGGACCTCTTCAAGACATTCATCGATTAAACTTTGGAGGGCCCATTAAGGATTCGATTAATGGTGATATACCGATTATTGAACGTGCATTTACAAAAGCATTAGTTCTTCCCGATATTCAAGGAGCTGGTACGCTTGTCAGTAGAAGTCTTGAGAGTTTAGAGCGTAACCGAGGTACAAATGCTCAAAATGCTAGTTTTGAAAGAATGACAGTTGAAGTCCCTGTACACCTTGAGGGCAAACAAATTGCAAGAGTGACAGCTCCATTTATGGATGCTGAATTAGGACGAAGAGGTCAAATGGCGATTCGAACAAGGGGACGGTATTAATGAGAGGGGGCACAATGAATGAATGCTTGGTTTTCATTTAATGGAGTTAATTTTTCGAAGTGGTTAAAGCTTCTTGGGGATAACCGGGCAGTACTCCCACCGCGCAAAGTGACAAACGTGGAAATGAAAAGTGGAGTCATCGCTGCGAATAAGCGTTGGGGAGAGCGCCAAATTGAAATAGAAGTATTAATGCTTGCGAAATCTTATGAGGAACAAAGGAAAATGATGCGAGAGATGGCCCCGTTGTTGGCTTTGGAAGAAGGAGAACTTATATTCTTCGATGAACCAGAGCTTTCCTATAAAGCATTTGTATCTGATTTTACCGATTTCTCTGGAAAAGGGATTTTGAAGACAGGCAAGATTGTCTTTCAAATTTCTGAACCTGTGGGTACAGGTCTGAAGAAGCAGGTCCAATTAAATGACGAAAACAATACGATTAATTATGAAGCATCAGCAGAAGCGATGCCTATTTTTTCTATATTATTTGAAGAAGATTCATCAGATTTTGTCATTGAAAAAGACAACAAACCATTCCGATTAATAAGATCGTTTAAAAGTGGAGATCGGGTTTGGATTGATACGGAAAAAGGGTTAATTCGTCACAATGATGAGCTAGCGATGCCAATTCTGGATCTCCGGTCACGATTCACTGACTTATTCCTAAAAAAAGGAGAAAATCATTTTAATTTACCAGACAATGTAGAAATAGAAGCCGTTTTTAACGAAAAATGGTATTAAGGCAAAGGAAGGAGGGATATGAATGAACCTATTCGTGTTTAACAGTGAAGAGAAACTTCTTGCTGTTCTTGATGAACGGCATGTGGTAGAAGCGATTCACACAGAACAATTAAATAATGTTCATTCGCTAGAATTTACTGTTTTAGCTAATAGCGATCATGCTTTTGGAATTATGGAAGGGAACTTGGTTGCATTTTGTGATCAAGACGACAACGAATTCCAATTGTTTGAAATTGCGATTATTGAGGACAACCATGGAGATGTTGCATTAAAGACAGCGGTTTGTGAGCATGCAATAAATGAATTATTAGATGAGTATGTGAAAAGTGCTGTGTTCGAGAAGGCAAGTGCGGATAAAGTATTGGATTATTTACTTTCGTCAACCCGTTGGCAAAAAGGGGAAGTCTCTGCGCTTGGAGAGGCATCGTTTAAGATTGAAAGCTCGAATGTAAAAAGCGCTTTAAATGAATTGCTTAATACATGGCATGGCGAAGTAAAATACCGCGTCTCCATTTCCGGAAACAAAATTGCAGGTCGGTACATCGACATTTTGTCCCGAAGAGGTAACGACACGGGGAAGCGGTTTGAATACGATAAAGATGTAAAGGAAATTGAGCGCACCGTTGACATGACAGGAGTCAAAACAGCTATTAGAGGGTACGGTCAGCCGAAAGAAAACGAAAATGGAGATTCTGGTGAACCGTTAACGTTTAAAGACGTAGTTTGGAAAAAAGAAAATGGAGACCCTGTGGATAAACCAAAAGGTCAAGATTGGGTTGGGGACGAACACGCCCGTCTTATTTGGGGAAGAACAGACCAAAACGGCAAACGACATCGCTATGGCATTTATGAACAATCAGATGAGAAGGATGCTGAAAAGTTACTGCAACAGACGTTTGAATACTTGGAGTCGACCTCTTCTCCATTGGTGAATTACGCGGGTAAAGTAATCGATTTGTTCCGTCTATCACTTTATGAACATGAACGTGTACACCTTGGAGATACAGTAGCAGTACTGGATGATGACGTGTATCCAAAAATTCAAGAACGTACAAGAATCATTGAAATAAAGCGAGACTTGCTTGACCCCACAAATGACGAAATCGTGCTAGGCGAATTTTGCCACTCTTTTCTGATCCCAATCAAGAACTTCAACATGTCGTAGCAAAAGTAAAAGAGAATGCACATGTTTGGGATAGAGCAGGCCGCCCTATTAGTCCCGGTTCATTTCCAGATATACAACCTGAAACACCAGCAAATGTAACGGCGACAGGGTTGTTTAGTGCAGTGATGGTGGAATGGGACTTTAACCATGTAAATACCTATATTGCCGGATATGAAGTGTACGCCAGTGAAGTAGAAGGATTTGCAGGAACACCTGAAACGCTTGTGTTCCGCGGAAGTGCCAATGGTTATTCCTTCCAGGGAGAGCCGAACAAACAATATTATTTTAGGGTAAGAGCTTTTAATTACCATGAAAAGTACTCTGCTTTTTCTGAGGAAATAAGTGCGACAACAGCGCGAATTGTGTCTGATGACATTTTATTTGGAGAAGATATTGCCAATGAGTTGCGTCGTTTGTCTGAAAGAGCGCAGATCATAGCAGACGGGTCGCTAGGCATTGATCAAATTAAGCAAGAGGTTTTTGATCAAGTCGAGCGGGATACGCGCCGTTATACCGATCAAGAAATTCAGCATGTTGAAAATCATATCAATCAAGAGCTGGCTGATAAGGCTGGCTTTAATTATGTGGACGGGAAGTTTACTGATGCCATTGAGGTGATAAACGGTGTTGAAGGTGACATACGTAAGGATCTAGCGGACAAAGCAGGACTAAGTTATGTTGATGGCAAGTTTGAGGCAACTGATGATCAAATCAATGCAATAAATGACGGTATATCAACTATTAATACAGATTTGGAAATAGTAGATACTGGTTTATCCTTGCGTATTGAAGGCGTTGAGGGCGACCTTGATAAAAAGCTTGATACGGGCGTGTATACAGAAAGAATGACAAGCATTGACGCCAGTATACAAGGCATTAATACAAAGGTTTCAGATCATACAACAGACATTAACACTGTTACTGGAGAAGTATCAGGGGTTAAGTCCAGAACTTCCACTTTAGAGCAACGAGCGGACGCCTTTTCTGTCAATTTAACCTCGTTAGAAACAAGTTTTGGGAATATGGAGATTGGCGTTCAAAACCTGCTTACCGGAACAAGTGATGCTTTTCAAACTTATGATCAAACAAGCACTTGGGGAGATTGGACGCATAATTCATCAGCGAGGAATATTTCCATTCAAGAAGGAGAAACATACACGGCTAGAATTTACCTAAAACCAAGCGCGAGTAATACAAAACGCGTCCGCATTATGGTTAGGACCCATGGGGAAAGTGGTGAAAGTGTACGAAACGACTTTTTTGGAAATTACATTTCACCCGGTCAAGAAGGGTATTCAACAATCACATTTACTGTTCCGCCGAATAGAGTTCTTATGAGTGTTCACGCTATTCGATTCGATAGCAGCACATCGAGCAGAAGTATCGTTGAATACAAAGAATTGAAGTTGGAAAAAGGAACAAAAGCTACCGGGTGGCAGCCCGCGACAAGAGAGATAAAAAGCGAGATTGAAGGTCTTAAAGAACGCACCACGAAAACGGAAACGGATCTATCGGTGTTGCCGGGACTTATTTCTGCGAAAGCTTCCCAAGGCCAAGTTGACCGAATTGAGAGCAATAGCTTGATGTAAAGGTTTATACGCAAAAAATGTCCGAATTAACTATTGATTTAAATCGTATACGTGGAGACGTAACTAGCACAACTACAAAGGTTGATAATCTAACAGGTGAAGTTAGTTCGTTGACCGACAAAACGGGTGCTTTAGAGTTAACTGCAACCGGGTTTAACACTAAAATAGCAGAGTTAACCAATGAATTAGTAAATGTCGGTTCGGGAGGAAAAAATTTAATTCTCGAGTCAAACAAAGTTATAAGAAATTCTAGTTATTTAATAAACAGATTCACTCTGTCAGAGGATTTCATACCGGATCAAACATACACATTAACAATTAAAGGTGACATTAATGAGGATTCTCATTTTGGGGTTTGGCAAAATGGTGGCAGTACAAGTAGAGGGTCTATGATCAAAGACGAGAAGACAGGTTTCCATACTTTGACGTTTGTTTCAAGTACTACTCTATTTCCACAAGATAGTAGGTTGATAAATATTTACAATAGACCAAATCCGAATCCAAACAGAGGTACTGCAACAATAGAATGGATCAAGTTAGAGAAGGGGAACAGGTCTACAGGCTATTCGCCAGCACCCGAAGACGTAGACATGCGAATTAAATTAGCAGAAACAGCAATTGATCAAAAAGCTGATTCCATTGACTTAAGAGCGACTAAAACACAAATTGAAGGTATCGCTGGACGCATGACCAAGGCAGAGGGTGAAATATCTGTTCAAGCTGATCAGATTACGCAAAGAGTATCAAGGGATGGCATTATTAGCGCCATTAATTTGACGCCCGAAAGTGTAAAGATCGATACCCGTTTATTACAAGTAGGTAACTTTAGCAATATGGTACCCAATTCAAACTTTGAAAACGGCTTAGGTTCCCATTTTGTAAGTGGAGGTTCTTGGGTTGTAAGGGAAACGTCAGTTGCAAGAGTTGATGGCGCAAGAGTCTTAGAAAGCACTAGTTTAACTAGTGAAAATAGGCTTGCTTTTGGCGGTGATCATTTAGTAGAAGTACAACAAGATGAGGAATATTACTTTTCTATTTGGGCTAGAGCATCCAATCCGGGAGGGGCTACTACTTGGAGAACTGTTAGGTTATCTTTTAGAACAGTAAACCCAGACGGATCATTCCATAGCTTTATGGGAGAGGTCTCGGTTAACCTAAGATCAGGCATATGGACGAAAATACAAAGTTCTACAAAAATTCCTGCTGGCGCTTACAGGGGTGCATTATTCGTAAGAGTGATGAACGAAAGTGGGAATCAGTCAGTTTATTTCTCCGATCCTTTTCTTGGCAGGAAAAACAATGCTCAATTGATCGTAGACGGCGCTATCACAGCAGACAAAATGGCTGCTGGTTCAATAACCGCAGGAAACGCTGCCCTTGCAAATGCGGCGATCACACGCGCTAACTTACAAGAAGCCATCATTACAAATGCTCATATTGCTGAAGCAACCATCCAAAGCGCCAAGCTAGCGAACGTCTCAGCAGATAAGATTAACACTGGTACATTGCGATCAATAAACCTAAGTGCTGTAAACATTACAGGTTCGATTTTCACATCGACAAACGGGAACAACACAACCACCATTCGAGGCGGTTATTTTGATTCACGCGGTCGTTACACTCGGACATGGTTTGGCTCAACCAAAACGCATACCGTCTCGCTTCGAGCATCAGATGGCTACTTCATGGCTGAAAACATCAATGAAGACCGCCGCCTTTATTTCTCTGATTTTGGTATTTCGACATTCCTTCGTGGATACGATGATGAGAATGCCAATTATGAAAACCACGGATCTGGTGTTATTGAATTCTTTTCGCATATGTACAACAGTGGTGAGTGGGATGCTCCTAATGTTCGTGGACTTACGTTGTTTTCCAACCGGGGGAACATCGCTCTCAAAACAGAATTCAGGGATGTTATTTTAGATGCTGAAAGGAACGTCAAAATCATATCTTCACGGGGAACGATTACTTTACGACCGCGAGATGATAGAAGAGCTGGGAATAACCATTTTCAGTTCGGCGTAAAAAATAACAACAGTCCAAGCGATACTGATGGATGGATTGCTTACGGTTCGCCGCTTACTAATTTCGGTAGTGGCTTGAGATTTCAAAAGACAAGCGCTGGGGAGCCTTACCTGTGGGTGACAAATGGGAATGGAGATAAAGGTACAGGATCGTTAAGTGCGAAAAGGCTGCATACGTATGATTGGTACGAGGGCATATCCGAGCTAAAACGAACAATATCTATGCTCTAGTCAGTAACGAGCTTCGTATCACGAATTTTAACGGTGTTACTGATTCGAGTCCGACTTACCGTGATTTGGCTTGTCGGGATATTCGAGCAAACACAATGCGAGTTAACGGTGGTAACAACTTGTATTTAGCTCCGGGACCAGGTAGCGAAGTACGAGTAACAAGCGCCGCTTTCTATAACGACGGTAGTCCCAATTATAGAGGGATTAGAGCATCCGAGTTTGAAAGAGGGTCATCCAGAACGTATAAAACGCAGATTGAAAGGTTTACTGGTAGTGGATTAGGTGTGATGAATGATTTATCCATCGTAACTTACTATATGAAAGCTGATTTAGAGTCAGATTCAGGAATTGAAGACCCGCGATTAAGGATAGGTATTATTGCAGAAGATAGCCCGGTTGTGGCAACCAGAGATGGGCTAGGCGTGGAAGATGGAAGAGTTTTATTTCACGCAGTCAAAGCAATACAAGAACTTGATATAAAGATTGAAGACACCGTTGATCGAGTGTCTTTTTTAGAGCTTGAAAATCAGTTGTTGAAATACGAAAAATAAAACGAATTAGAGGAGAAGATTTCATGATTACATTTATGAAAAAG
>BAXC01000016.1 GCA_001310375.1 Bacillus sp. JCM 19041
AAAAAAACTTCTGGACACACGATGTATTTGCTTGATGAGCCATCATCTGGATTACACCCTTCAGACACAAAAAAATTATTTGTTTTAGTAAATAAACTTGTTGATGCTGGCAATACAGTCGTAATGGTCGAACATAACATCGACCTAATCTCCGCATCTGATTGGGTCATTGATATGGGACCAGAAGGCGGTACAGCCGGCGGAACGGTTGTTGCAAGCGGCAAACCAGAAATGATTGCACAATCAGAAACATCTTCGACTGCTGTTTTTTTACGTTAAGTTCTAATTAAGAAGCTGTGTGGTCAAATAGACCGCACAGCTTTTATTACAGTAATTCCTCATCAGGGAGGGCATCGTAAACCGAATGACCTATTTTATCTTTTTCTAGCATCATTGCTTACATAAGTGGGTAACCACTAGATGAAAGGCCGAATGCCTTTACAACTATATATTCGGGATTGAACAAGAAAGGAGCATATTTTTGTTTTCTCCATTCGATTGGCTTCGGTTACTCATGTCGGCACTTTTTTATCCTCCTCTAACAACGATTATTCGTGAATCGGGCTATTATTTAGCCGCAAGCATTTTGGGAGGCACTAACAAAAAACTCATTATCGGCAGTGGACCTATTTTATTTACTCTTCCTACCGTCGAAGTCAGACGTTACTTTTTTATGTACAGTTGGATGCAATACGACGAACTCCGTCCAAGCAACCGTTTTTGGCACGGGTTCATTTACGCTTCACCTATTATAACAACAGGCATCTGTGCCTTCACTGTCAATTCGCTTATTCTTTCTGGAACATTAGAAAATAATATCTTCTGGAGCACCTTTATCTTTTATTGTTTCTATTTTATGTTGTTTGATGTTATCCCTGTCTATCTCCCAGATGGTCAACCAACGAATGGACGAGCCATCTTTGATTTAATCTGGCATGGAGAACGCTCCGATTATCTGAAACAGCAAAAAGAAGAAAACGAAAATGATGAAGACGATGATACAGAACGAAGCCACACCAAGAAGCAAGAAGAAACGATGGAAAACCGCGATCGTGATGAAGAAGAACGTGGTGACCATACGAACCCAGAAAACGACGAACCCAATAATCGATCTGACTCGTCCGATCAAGAAGATACACCTGAACGCGGCTATACAGAAGAACAAGAAGAAACGATGGAAAACCGCGATCGCGATGAAGAAGAACGCGGCGATCATACAAACCCCGAAAACGATAAACCCAATAATCGATCTGACTCGTCCGATCAAGAAGATACACCGGATCGTAGTCAAACAGAAGCCCAAGAAGAAACGATGAAAAACCGCGATCGTGATGAAGAAGAACGTGGCGACCATACGAACCCGGAAAATGACGAAAGAGATAACCACTCGAACCAAAAAGATAAGCACGATCAATAAAAAACGATTTGCAGGAGCCTAATTGCTATCGCAATAGGCTTTTTTGTTCTACAATAAACGTCTAGAATGGACTCGCGATTTTATTCAAAAAATTAAAAATACTCTTTAGACTCATTTAGATTTCACAAGACATTTCGACTGTGAACACCACCGGGCATTTTGTCTCCTTTGTTTTGATTATAAAACGCTTTCGCTAAATAATAAATACCTGGCAAAATAATGATGCAACCTGCAACGGCATAAGTTGAGCGGATCGTCAATCCGAGTGAGGACAAGGAAGCAAACAAGATCCCAAGAGGCATCGTCGCCCTAAAGATAAGAAGCCTGACAGCACTAATTTGCGCGAGTCGCTCTCGTGGCGCAAGCTTTTGGAAAAGCGCAGCACTTTGAGCGTTAAAGAGAGGAAAAACAATACCTCCAAAAAGTTCGCATCCCCATGCAAGAGGAATCGACTGCACAAAAAAGAGAAGAACAAAGGAAAAGCCACCACACACCAATCCGGCGTACATCATCACTTCCGTTTTCGGCACGTAAGCAAGTAGAATCGTACCAAGAACATAACCCGCTGGAAAAGCAGCGGCAAATAATGCATACTCCCACTGGGCCCCGCCAAGATCCATACGAATAAACGGAATGCTTAGTACCATCGTGGCGCCAACAGCAAATTGAACAGTTGATGAGAGCAAAGCCAGACGTAGTAATTGGGGTGTTCTGAAAAAAGCCTTAAAACCATCTTTCATTTCTGAAAGCCAGAACCGTTTTGACCAATTTGGCTTTAGCTTAGTACCCGTAGCTGGTATTTTAGCAAGCGCGAGATAACTAAGTACAAACAGCAACGCGGACAGGATATACACCCCATGCATGGGCATTACCATTAATAGCAAAGCTGTCACACCTGGCGCGAGCACACTCATAACCCGCAATGTGCCATCCAACACGCCATTCGCTTCTACCAGCACCTTCTCTTCACAAATCTCCGGAAGGAGGGAAAAAGACAAACTAGCATAGATTGGAGCAAGTAAACCGAGCACACATTGCAGGACAATTAAACCAGTAATAGCGAGGGCATCAGCGCCTGATAAAAGTCCTAAAAAAGGAACAATGTACGCACATGCTCGAACCAGTTGAACTCTCCTTAATACCGTTTCTTTGGCAACATAATTTAAGAACGGCGCACTAATACCTTGCAGCAACAATGATGGCAGGAAATAGACAAGCCATAATGCACCCATCCACTCCCTTGACCCTGTCAACTCAAACAAGATCAACCCATTTATAATTGCCGCTGCTGCTCCACCAAATTCAGAAATGACTTCTCCAGCCCATAACGCTCTAAACGAACGAGAAAACCGACTCATTTCACCTCTCCAAGAAACTGTTCTAGTTTCTCTGAAAACAAATCAATTTTTGTTGGATTCGCGCTATAAACCCCTTTATCCGCTTTAACGAATTTTGCTGCTTTTAATAATGAAAGCTGGTGATGGAGTGTCGTTTTAGACATCTTAAACCGTTCACTTAACTCTGCAAGAGAAGCAGGACCTACATATAATTGGTAAAGCAATTGTAATCGAACGTCATCACCTAACGCTTTATGACCGCGGACCAACTCACTTGAAGGCTTTCCTTTCTCACGAAAATAGTCTTCACTAAGCGGATAGAAAAACAGCTTTGTTTCAGCGGATCTTTTTTCTAAAATCCACGGACGATACGATACATGGGGAATTAATTTTATTGTCCACACACCAGGTTCCGGCAAATAACGAACACCCGTAATCCGTTCGATACTTTCTTCGAGATTCGCCTCTACTAATTGCTTATGCTGGTCTTGTTCTTGTTTTAACAGTTGCAGCCACTCACTCCATTCAGGTTCAGTAACAACTAACTCTTCCCACCCGAATAGAACAGATTCAAATAAATCCATTAGTTCTACTCTAGAATACTGACAAAGAGCCTCCACATACCCTTCAAGGAAATCATGGTTCGAAAAACAAGACGCATAATTCTCCCTTGCCGCTAAAGAGTCGACCGCCTGCATCCGCAGCGTCTCCTCTTTGCGTGATTTATACGGCAACATCACTTCATAAAAAGATTGGTTACTTAACTCTTTCATATCGTTCGAAAATTGTTGAACTGCATTAGCTGACAGCTTATCTTGAAGCATAATTAGACCATGCCACACATTTGTTTGTTGTATTGTTTGTAGATCAGTCAACAAAGAAGGGGTTATTTTTGCATCAGACCAAACCTGGTCAAGTTCAAACGTATGACGCAACTGCTTGTACGTAAAGCCCGAAATGCCAAGTATCAATTCCCATACTGGTGATGTTTCTACTACTAACTCCGCGCGTTCCACCTCTTCAGGCACATAATGCATGTCCAATTACTTCGCCTCCATTTCGATTTATATATATTCTATAATATTCGAATTATTTTTTCAATCATTTTCGAACAAATAATCTGATTTCTTTCCGGTCATAGATCAAAAAAGAAATACTTATACATCAATATTGAAAAATAACCTTGGTGACAGGAACCGTTCTGGAGCAAGAGCAATATCCTCTTTGCGTTTACCTTGTTGAACCATTAGGTGAGAAATTAATATCAGCTAGTCCATTTTTAGATCATCAAGGTGGATTAGTCATAATGGAAGCGCTCGAATTAAAAGAAGCTAAACAAATAGCCCAAAAAGACCGTGCTGTACTTTCCAGCGTATTTGACTATACCGTTCACCTATGGAAGCCTCTCGAAGATTTATTTGCAGAAAATTAATTCATTTCTCTTAGAAGTTGTATAATCCACACCTAAGTGGGCATGCTGTTGATACGTATCCCCCATTGCCTTCTGGAGTTCCAGAGGGCTTTTTTATGCAAAAAAACAGAAACCCGCTAACTGCAAGTTCCTGTTTTGTCATTAAAACAAACCAAATCGTTTTTTTCTTTTCTTCACGATCCGTTCAGGCGGTTCAAGAAAAAGATGCTTATCATCCGCGAGTAACTGCGCATTTTCTTGAAACGCGTACATATACGATTGTCCATACATTTCTTCAAGCACAGTAAATGCTTCTTGCATCCGAAACGTGCGATTCGCTAAATTATGGGCATCTGAAGCAAGTACATGGACGAGGTTTGCTTCAATTAACTTACGGCTAAACGTTTCAATTTCTTTGCCAAAATAGCCGGTTAAACTAGATGTCGTCAACTGACCAAGCGCACCGTTCTTAATGAGTTCATATAATTTGTCGGGCGACTCTAAAAATACTTTATTCCGCTCCGGATGAGCAATAACGGGTATATAGCCTTCAGAACTAACTTCGTAGAGTAGCCTTGACGTATAAGCCGGTATTTGATTAGTCGGCAATTCAATAAGTACATATTTGGTGTTTGCCAAGCTTAGCGCAGCCCCTAGCTTCAAGTCCTGACGCATCTCTCCGTATAGCCTAACTTCCTGCCCTGACAATACTTCCAGGGGAATGTCTCGCTTTATCAGTTCATCATTTAAGTTAGCAACCGCTTCGATCACTGACGGTCCTTCATTTTGGAAGCTTGGATGTTGATGATGTGGTGTGGCAATGATTTTCGTAATGCCTTCTTCTACAGCTTTCTCCGCCATCAATAAACTGTCTTCCAGTGTCTTAGCGCCGTCATCGATCCCAGCAAGAATATGGCTATGAATGTCAATCACGCGCAACCACTACTTCCTTTATTGATAATAATAATAGGTCTTCTCATCTACAGGCTTATTATTTAATACAACTCCTAAAAGATTGGCATTGGCTTTTAGTAAGTTTGCTTTTGTTTTTTCCAATTCATCTCTGTCTGTTTTTCCACTTGATGTCACAATAATCGTACCGTCAACTTTGTTTGATAAAATTTGTGCATCAGCAACAGCCATTACAGGTGGCGTATCAATAATAACCGAATCATATAATTCTAATGCCTCGCAAAGCATAAGCTCCATCATTTTAGAATTTAATAGTTCCGCCGGGTTTGGCGGTATTGGTCCACAGGTCAATAATGCTACATTTTGTATTTGTGTCTCTTGAATGACCTCTTGTAGTTTTTGCTGGCGAGTCAACACATTTGTCAGACCACGGTTATTCATTAGATTAAACGTATAATGGGCCGTAGGCTTCCGCATATCCGCGTCAATTAATAAAACACTTTGACCATTTTGTCCCATCACAACTGCCAAGTTCGATGCCGTTGTTGATTTACCCTCACCTGGTCCTGCAGAAGTGACTAGGATCGATTTCACTTCTTTATCAACAGCAGAATACTCAATATTAGTACGAATCGTTCGATACTGTTCTGTAATTG
This sequence comes from Bacillus sp. JCM 19041, assembly GCA_001310375.1. Lineage (GTDB taxonomy): Bacteria > Bacillota > Bacilli > Bacillales > Bacillaceae_D > Shouchella. The sequence continues at coordinate 5,734 of BAXC01000016.1, forward strand.
GTGAATGTCGATTAACGTCAGCAATCAATTGCCTTTTCTTTTGAAGTTGTTTTTTGTTCCTTGACTTTTGAGCGCGTGTCATAATCATTTTCTTCCTTTCTATGACGTCTTTTTTGAAGACTCAACATTATCCATATTGGAGATTGCGCCAAGAACAGGTAAATCAACAACCTTCTCAATATCTTTTTCATTTTTAATTGTTGTATCTAAGTACTCAAGTAAAAATGCAAGACCAACTGCTGCCATTAGTCCTACTACAAAAGCAATCGCAATATTTAAGATAAGATTAGGGCTAACGGGGGATGGACTTTCTCCTACCTCTGCTTCTGAGAGGATCGTGACATTATCCTCCACACTATAAATCTCTGGTATTTGCTGTTGGAAGACATTCGCAATGCTATTTACTAGCAAGGTTGCTTCTTCTGGAGATGGGGATTGTACAGTGACCAAGACAACTTGGGAGTTATTTTGGCTGCCTATAGATATCATATTTTCTAATTCACTAACGTTTTTATCCAAGCCTTCTTCTTCAATCACTTGATTTAAAATGATTGGACTAGTGATGATATCGCTATATGTATCAATAAGTTCAATATTCGTCCGCACATCAGCTTGCCGCAATTCGCCGTTACCTACTGTTTGGTTAACTAACAACTGGGATTCTCGCTCATACATCGGTGTAATTAAAAAAGTTGTTGCGAGTGCACTAACTAGCATCGCCAGTAAAGGTATTAAGATGAGTATCTTCCATCGTTGCTTTAATGTTTGAAAGATCTCTTTCAAACTAATTGTTTCTTCCATTCGTTTTATAACCTCCTAAAAAACAGTGAAATCCATAACTCATCGAATTATATCATAATTTGCAGAATAATTTAGAAGAAATCTGTTAGTTAATACAATTTACATTTTTATTTCACTTTCTATGGTCACGCTATTAACTCAGCATATCGACATCGTTTTCTTACTTAAAATTACAAAAAATAGTCCTTGTAGATTAACGAATCTTTCTTTATTCTATTAAGAAGAATCTTTTAATTCATGTCACCCAGTTTGATAGATTGTTTCCCATATCATTTATCTTATATTTAGAAAGGCGTTTTGCAATGAAAAAGAAAACCGCTTTAAAAGTAACCGGTCTTATCTTTGGCCTTTTATTTCTCGTTATGCTTGGTGTAGCCGCTTATTGGATTAACGATATTCGCACAACCGCAAACAACATGTATACGCCCCTTGAAAATCGTGAAGGTTCATCGCCGCTCCGCGAACAAGCAGTTGCAGAAGGCGAACCACTATCAGTCTTACTTGCAGGTGTTGACCACACACCCGGACGAGAAGAAGATGTTGTCGGACGATCTGACACCATTATCTTAATGACCTTAAACCCAGCTGACGGAACAACAAAAATGCTCTCGATTCCCCGTGATACACGGACTGAAATTGTCGGAAGAGGTACTACCGAAAAAATTAACCACGCTCATGCTTATGGCGATGCGCAAATGCTAATTGATACAGTAGAAAATGCCTTTGATATTCCAATTGACCATTATGCAAGCATTAATATGGAAGGATTCACACGCCTAATCAATGCTTTTGGCGGGGTAAATGTATACAATGATTTGGGTTTTTCTATGAGTGGTACCCAGTTTAACGAAGGCAATATTCAATTAAACGGTGAAGATGCATTACTCTATTCTCGTATGCGTTACGATGACCCTCGTGGCGACGCTGGACGCGCTAACCGCCAGCGTGACATCATTGAAGCGTTAATGGATGAAGCAGCTTCGCTTAGTTCCATTACAAAAGCTGGAGAAATCTTAGATGTATTAGACACAACCGTACGAACTGACTTATCCCTTGGCGACATGTGTCTTATCAATCTGACTACCGCGCCGCACTTAATGAAATTGAACAAATTGAAGTGAGTTACACTGGTCAAACAATTGACTCCCTGTGGTATGCGATTGTTTCTGACGAAGAAAAAGCACGCGTCCGCAATGAGATGCGTAGCCATTTAGAGCTTGATGTTTAAAGGTTTCACGCCCACTTTTCATCATGAAAGATGGGCGTTTTCTTTTTATAACAGAGGAGGTATGATGGTGGCCACTCTTTCAGATGCATTAACACTTCGAAGTAAAGGAGAGCTGGAACAATCAAATAAAGTCATTGCCCAGCTCGTCCATGACGAACCAGCAAATGCCGCACTTCACTACCAATATGCTTGGAGTTTTGATATTTTAGGAAAAGAATCGAAAGCAGCTCCACATTATGAACAAGCGATTCAACTCGGTCTTAGCGGCAAAGAACTTGAAGGAGCATACGTAGGACTTGGGAGTACTTACCGCACACTTGGACAGTACGACCAATCGATTCAAACGTTTACTAGAGGGCTTAAATTGTTTCCAGATAACAAGGCATTACAAACATTCCTTGCGATGACTTTATATAATGAAAACCGACATGCGGAAGCAATGGAACTGTTGTTGAACGCTCTTGCCTCATCTTCCAATGATCCCACTATTCAAGAATACAAAAAAGCGATTCTCTTCTATTCAGACAAGCTTGACCAAACATGGCTTGACTAGTAAGTAAAGAATAGTAAAACCATTATGTTAAGATCAGCGTAGTTCTTTTTTGTTAAATTCTGTGAGTAACTAGTGATAAAGCTTGCTTTACAATCTTATCTAAATAAATCATTTTTCCATATGAAAAAACCCTTAGATACGAGTATCTAAGGGTTTCGTTTTTTAATAGGTTTGCTTTTTCCATTCGCCATTTCGCCTGCCATCGGAGGCTCCATCTAATTCTCTTTCAATCTTATTGTAAGATAGAGCTTGAATGCCACCGAAGTACATCGCCGATGTATTGATTTCTACATCATAACCTAACTGAGCCAGCTCTTGGTACGTCCCCGTTGAAAAAGACGCTTCCATTTGCAACTCCTCATCCTCCATATAAAAACGGGGCGCATCAACTGCATCTTGCAGATTCTCCCCAAGCATCACGTGACGAATCAATGTCTGAGATAACACTGCCGGAATTCGACGTCCACCAGGTGAGCCAATGCCAATTATCTCATCTTCATTTGCCAAAATCGTCGGAGCCATAAAGCTTCGAGGGCGCTTACCTGGTTCATACAAATTCGGACTACTTTCTGACTTGCTAAAATTGGTCAGCGCATTGTTTAAAAAGAATCCTTCTTCCACATACTCGCCTGTACCAAAAAAGTTTCCAATTGTATTCGTTGTAGAAACCATCATGCCAGATGCATCAACTACAACAAAATGAGTTGTATGTGAATAATCTTGTTCCTCTGCTTCTGTGTCATTCGTACGGTTGCTTTTAAAAATAGCTCCCTTACGATTCTCCAGCAATTGGTCTGTGTATGCCCGATTCGTCTGTTCTTCTGTACTAATCTGTGCATAATCGGAATCAGCGATATGGTACAATCTTTGTTCATAAGCTGTTTTTGATAACTCACCAACCAACCTCACAAGACCTGCTTCGTCTGCTTGTCTAATATCTTCTTCAATTGTTTCAGCCATCTGTAACGATTGAATAACAGTAATACCAGAGAGTGGTGGTGTGGCAGAGTAAACATCGTAGCCCATAAAACGCCCTTGCATCGCATCCGTGCGTCTCGACTCATAATTTTTTAAGTCATTTTCTTTAAATGCACTTGTTTGTTTTGCGACCGCTTCTCCTAAATTGCCATTGTACAATTCATCAGCACCACCATCTCGAATCACTCTGAGCGTTGCTGCAAGTTCCTTTTGAACAAGCAAATCTCCTTCTTGTATTGGATCTCCGTTAACAAAAAAGGGTCTTGCCTCTCCCTTTTTGACTCTGCCGCTATTAATTGCAGCGTTTAAGCGGTTTTCCAAATACTTGTCCACCGTGAATCCTTCTTCAGCAAGAGGAATGACTTGATCGAGCAAATTCCTCATTGGGAGTGAGCCTCTGCGCGATGAATGTCTTCCATTCCCTTTGCAAATCCAGGCACCCCAGTAAGAGATTGCCGTGTTTCGAATGAATCTGGTGCTGTTTCTCGGTACTGCTGGACAAACGGGGTTTTTCCGTCTTCATAAATGAGCATCTCACCGCCCCCACCAAGACCAGAACCGTATGGCTCGACAACAGAGAGGGCATAAGAGATGGCGACCGCGGCATCAACTGCATTGCCGCCCTTCTCAAGCACATCGAGCCCAACTTGCGTGGCTAGCGGGTGGCTAGCGCTAACGCCATACTCTCCATGCTTCTCATGATTACCCACTCGTTCTTCCGTATGCTCGTTCATCGGTTCATCCCCTGTTTGGTATAAATAAAATAATCCAGCAGCAACAAGTAACAAAACTAGGATAAGAATCGGTTTTTTCATAGTAATCCTTTCTTTGCGACTAGCTGTTATCCAACTCTACTTTCAATAGCTCAATTTCAATTGCTTGCCGTTCTTCCTCTGTTAACCCATCTGACTGGGAGAAACCAACAACTAGAAAGAACGTCACTGCTATAGCAAGGAATGGCCAACTTTGACGCAGTACTGTTTTCATCATTCTTGTTCCCCTCCTATCTCAGTGTCTTCAAGTTCTAACTGCTGATCAACTGTAAATACAATTTTTCCGTCAGCATACTCCCAATCAACATTTAAATCTCTAGTTAACTGACGAGTGATTGACCATTCTGCTAACTTATCCATTGATGTCAATGGCGCAGGAGTTGCCTCACGAATCTTCATAGGCGTCAATTCAAAACGTGTTTCTCCTGAGTCAAGCACATGGAATTGCCCAAGTGCCGTTTCTCTCGTTCTAGTCCAACCTTGATCAAAGACAAAATTTCCAAGGCTATAGAAAATTGCTGTGCCTTCATACACTTCAGCTGATTCCAATACGTGTGGGTGGTGACCAATAATAATATCAGCTCCAGCATGAGAAAGAGCATATGCCAATTCCCTTTGCCGATCGCTAACGCGGCTATTGTACTCATGACCCCAATGGGCATGAACAATAACAAGGTCCGCATTTCTCTCTGCCTCTGCTGTCATTGGAACAAACACTTCTGGATTAAAATCAAGAATACCTGCACGATCATCAGCCGCTACTGCTGCATCCCCACCAATATCAGAAAAGCTTAGAGTAGCAATGGTCATTCCGTTTTTTTCTTGATAAGAAATTCGTTCTTGAGCTTCTTTAACGTTCGCTCCAGCACCAATTCCATCTATTCTACTATAATCAAATGCTTGCAACGTATCAACTAGCGCATTTTCTCCATAATCCATTGTATGGTTATTTGCTAGGGCAACTGCTGAAAAACCAGCCTCATCCATCGCGTGTACGGCTTCTTTTTCGCCTCTTAATGTGATTGATTTTTCCTCACGTTCTTCATCTTCCCGATCTGTAATCGGGTTTTCAACGTTTCCTGTCACATAATCTGACGCATCAAAAAACGGCTGCACATAACGAAATAAGTACTGATGCGAGTGACGGCTTGTGATCTCTTCTACATAACGCCCCGTCATAATGTCGCCCACAAAAGCACCTGAAACCACTGCGTCATTCGGTTGCTCGACTTCTGGCGCCTCACGCCCATCAACAAAATAAAAGACTCCAAAAAGTAAAATGGCAAGTGGAAAAGCAATTATTAGATGAATATGAATCCGTTGCTTTTGGTGTTTCAAAAATTTAAGGAGCTTCTCGTGGAAGTTTAACTTCCGCTCCGGTTTATGATTTGTGGCCACCATTAAGCCTCCCCTCTTAAAACAGATAATACACATACATAATAAGGAAAGTTGCACCGCTAAGCAGCAGTGTGCTTCCAAGTGTAATCGTTACACCTTGCTTCTGAATGGTATTCGCAATTAAACCTGGTACGATTACTCCGAGCCCTCTAAATTCATGAATTCAAATGGAAGAACAGGATAAGAGAAATCAAGTATGAGTTTTAAACATATCCCTGTTATGAGCATCGCTGCAAATTTTCTACGTCCATATAAAATCATTATTCTCGATAAACCATATTTCACAATTACATAAGTAAGCAAGCTGACTAGCAGCACAAGCGCAATAAAGACCGGCTGATCAAACACGAGTGCCAAGTATCCAGGTACAACAAGCCCTGCTGGCATAATGCCAAACTTCTCTGCAAACAGCAAACTAAGTAACACACCTAAAATCAAAGATATATATAAATCATCGCCAAACATGATGTTCCTCCTAATTAACTAACAAACTGTTTCATTTTCATTGCATTAATTGATTCGATTAGCGGTTCTGCCGCCCCATGGATATTTCCAACACCATATAAGGTTGAACCTGATTCAATGTCTTCTTGCAGCTCGTCTACAATCTCTTCCGTTGATTGCCCTTCTAAGTTTTTCATTTGATTTGCCGGTATGTGTCCAGCTTCAAATGCACGTGCAATCGGTTCAGTTGTTTCACCAATTAATACAAGCGTCTCCATCTTTATGTATGGCAGCACATCTCGTGCAAATTGTTCAGTCCGATCAACACGGTCTGCTCGGCAATTCATGATAACGACTGGTTCCTCTACTGGATAACCAACGTCCTTCACCCGTTCCCAAATATTGATGGTTGATGAAGCATCATTTGCCGCAAAACCGTTTACGAAATAGCTTGGTTGATCTTGGTTTCCAATTGGACTGATTCGCATCGCACCAGGATCTGGAGGTGCATTTAACATTCCTTGCATTGCCGTCTTCTTATCAATACCAAGTGCTTTTGCGACACCTAAAGCAAGCGAGGCATTATCTGGGAAAACCATATAATCAAATTGTTTAAGATAGGCCTCTGTGATTTCACTATTATCGGCGACAATGACTTTCGTATTGCGCTTGTGGCGATAGCCTCATAGTAAGAGCGAAACTGGTCATCAGTAATAATCAGATGGCCATTGTATGGAATTGTTGCTGTAAACGCCTCTGCCACTTCTTGTAGCGTCGGTCCCATCACATCCATATGGTCTTCTAATACATTAACAATGACCCAATATTCGCTTGCAGCAACTCCTCCTGGAAGATGATTTGGTAATCAGGGTTAACCGCCATACACTCACTCACAATTGCTTCTGCTCCGAGATCTACCGTTTCTTTCATGACTTCCTTCTGTTCTCCGATATTCGGACCTTGTGGTTTTCGCACAATTGGTTTTTCCTCTGGGGTATTCCAATAAATCATTCGTGCATCCGTTCCAGTTGTTTTTCCAACTGTCTTTAACCCGGCTTCAAATAAAATGCCTGTAATTAACCGTGTAACAGTTGACTTCCCTCGAATTCCATTTATATTGACACGGGTTTTTAAGCGTTCAATTCGTTTTTGATGCGCTCGCTTTTCTGCGATTCCAACTACCAACAATATTAAACAAGCACCAACGATGAGCCACATAAACAGGCCTCCCTTTTAATGTTTCCTTCTGCGTAATCACCGTTGTGTATTGTAACGTAAAATAATCTCTCAAAGGCCTATGTTACTGAGCTGTATTGAGATTGTTATTTGTTATGCAACCTAAGTGAAATACATTGTAATAACAAGAGTCTTGAATCATAGTTATAATTCCCTCCACTTTTCCATTTTTTAAAAATACATAAGAAAAAAGTCTGTTTTTGTCAAAAAAATTGCTTCGGGACTCATTTTTACAAAAAAAACGCCTTTGCTTTAAAAACAAAAGGTAAGTTTGCCGACAAAGTCTCGAAACATCAAATCGTCGACCAGCTTTTTAATGGTGAATGAATGTCCGATGTTTTTCCTCTTTGCCCTCACTCTCAGCACACACTTCGCCTTATCTCCCGCGGGTGTCGAACAAACACGTTAAAATGAAGTGGATTCGAGAAAAATGCCTCTGAGATTTTATCTCAGAGGCATTTTGTCTACGGTCTGAGCCTTTGCCCTAAAAGCAAAAGCCCTCTCCCTTTATCTTTCATCTATCACACGCACTGCACCAACATACCTTCCACGCCAGTAATTACTCGCCTTATAATTCGTAATCGTTACTCCTTCCGACAAGGTGACATGTACAATTCGTCCATCTCCGATATAAATGGCTGGATTTAATGCACTTCCTTCAAAAAAGAGGATGTCGCCCGCTTCTACATCCGTTTCTCGGATCTCTTCCCCGTATTCAAACTGTCCATCGGCATAGCGGGGCAACTTGATATCATAAGCTTCATCATAAACAAATTGGATAAAACCGGCTGTATCAAACCCCTCTTCTGGTGTTGTTCCTCCCCTTATATAAGGAACCTCACCAACATACGTTGTTCCCACCGATACCGCTTCATTTTCCTCTGGAAGCGTTAAATCGCGGAAGCTTCGGGCTCCTTTAAAATGCGCTTGCCAATAATCAGCAGACAAATACGATTCGGTGACTCCCTCGCTTCGGCTTGCATGAATGAACCGATCATTCCCGACGTAAATACCGTTATGCGAAATACCCTCTTTATATGTGTCTTGGAAGAAAACAACGTCCCCTATAGATATGTCTTCCTCGGACACCGCTTCGCCAACGCGCCATTGCTCTTCGGCTGAACGAGGCAGATGGATCCCATTTTGTCTAAAAACATAGCGCATAAGTCCGGAACAATCAAAACCAATAGCCGGATCCGCTTCCCCAAACTCATACGGGACCCCAAGATAGCGGGCAGCTTCCTCAACAAACGGATCATCTGGAAGAGTCGCATTTTCATCTAATCGTTTCGCCCCTAAATAACGACTATTCCAATAATTACTCTGAGAGAATTCCGTTCGTTCTACTCCACCCGATTTGGTCACATGGAGTAACTGGTCTTCACCAGCATAAAAAGCCACATGTGTTGGAGTGACATCACTTCCAAAGAAAAGAAGATCACCTCGCTCAATATCTTCCCGATCAACAGTCTCTCCTAAGTTCCATTGAGCAGCTACCGTGCGTGGCAATTCGAATCCTTGCGCTTCTTCTACAACATATTTCGTAAAACCGGACGGATCAAATCCATCATCAGGATGATCTCCACCATAATGATAAGGCACACCGAGATACGACTCTCCCGTCTCAACAACTTGTGCTTCAGCAACAGGACTAATAAATAACACGCTACCAAATATGCTTCCTAGTACATATTTCTTCATGCCACACCTCCACTTTTTATTTATCTTAACACGCACATAACCCCTCCTTTTATAAAAAAGAGGGGTTGTACGAAAGACCACTGTTTGCATACGTCGTTGTTAGTTCCGGCATATGCTCATGAAACTACTTCCTCTATTCACATTCCCCTCAACTGCGCAGCTATTCTCACAAACCTTTTTTCAGCCTGGGTCGGTTATCGACTATGGGGTAATTGTGTTATTAAAACGGAAAATCTCTTCTTCCACTCTGCACGCCAACCCACTGCGCTGTCGTGAACTTATCAAGTGCCCATTCGCCCCCAAAACGGCCAAGACCTGACGCTTTTTCACCACCAAATGCAACGTGAGCTTCATCGTTCACTGATTGATCGTTTACATGGATCATGCCTGTTTCAATTTGACGCGCAACTTCCATCCCTCGGAAACGGTCTTTCGTAAAAACAGATCCACTTAAACCATAAGGAGAATCATTGGCAATTTGAATTGCCTCGTCTTCAGACTGCACTTTTATAATCGGCGCCACTGGTCCAAATAGCTCAGTCTTAGCAACCTTCATGCTTCGATTAACATTCGTTAACACGGTAGGTTCGAATACATTGCTTTCTGAAGAGCCACCGGTTTCTAAGGTTGCCCCCTCTTCAAGTGCCTGTTTCACTGCTTTTGCTAGATGTTCCAACTGCCCTTCGTTAATAATTGGTCCCACGATAACATCTTCTTTTGTCGGATCACCTGCGGGAAGCTCTTTTGCGCGTTGTACAAACAAAGACACAAATTGGTCATGGACAGCTTCATGAACAATCATTCGATTGAGGGACATACATATTTGCCCTTGATGCAGGAATTTACCAAAGATCGCTGCATCCACAGCTGCCTCAACATCTGCGTCTTCAAGCACAAGCATGGCGTTATTCCCTCCTAGTTCAAGGGTCGTTTCTTTCAAATGCTTTCCAGCGAGCTCGGCAATATGACTACCCACTTCGGTTGATCCAGTAAATGAGATTAACTTAGGTACTGGGTGCTCCACAAATGCATCACCAATTTCTGATCCTCTACCTACCACCACATTTAGCACACCCGCTGGAAATCCAGCTTTCTCAAATAAAAAACCAAACAACAACCCCGCACTGACAGGCGTGTCAGAAGCAGGCTTCAACACTGCCGTATTACCAGTTGCAAGCGCTGGTGCAATTGAGCGCATTGCCAAGTGGAACGGAAAATTCCACGGTCCAATAATACCAACAACCCCTTTTGGTTTCCGATACACATAGTTTTCCTTGCCTGGATTCTCTGAAGGGAGAATTTGCCCGTTCATTCGCGTTGGGTACGACATCGACTCTTCAATGACTAATCGTGCTGAATCAAGTTCAGCATTCGCTTTTGCAACCGTACTACCTGACTCTTTCACCAGCCAATCAATAATGATCTCTTTTTCGTCTTTTAATACATGTAACAATTTATGAAACCTATTCCGTCTTTTTGAAGGAACCGTATTAGCCACTCAACTTGCGCTTCTTTCGCAGCCTGATACGCCTGATCCAAGTCGACTTCATTTGCAGACTGAATTACACCAATCTCTTCACCTGTATATGGATTCACGTTCTTTATTGTTTTATCACTCTGGCCTGTCTTCCAATCGCCGTTAATATATTGTTTATTATGTGGAAATGGCATCATACAAACTCCCTTTCTCATCTACAAGTGTCTACTACTAAGCCATTCCCATTACTCCGATCCATCAAACTAGTGCTTATTTCAAGTCAGAGAGGAGTTGCTTTAATTGGAAATGTCTACTTTTTAATAGAGAAAAAGCGTTGCTTCTTATTAATGAGTTCACGTAATCGGCTTCCCCTTTTGCAAAACTTGCTTCTTCCCTTGATATATCCCCTCTTCTAACCGCTTCTTCCAGTTCATCATTATCTAAGAACATACAGTCCCCGTTTGGAAACAAAACGATATCCAAATATAAATCTTCCATCCACGGGGGATCTGCTTCTGGTTCATTTCTGCTACATATATCAATATAAGTTTGCACAATTTCCCCATTTTCATCATACATCGTAGTAACTGAATGATGTTTATTTTTCGGGAATTGCTGAAGCCACATATAGCCATCAGCGAGGATACATATGCATTGATTACCATATTGAACATATAGAGGTTCTTTTACTTTGATCGCATGCAACAACGTTACCGCACCAGAGAACAGCGCAGTATCTTGTTTCATAATAGCAGTCTCCTTCTTTATAACGCGCTTCCACCCTGGACGATTTCCATATACTCTTTTCATTAGTCTTGTTTCTCCCCATTAAGTAAATTTAATTTTCAGAACTCATTCATTAAAAGAAAAAGATTAGGGAATCCCCTAATCTCCAGTATCTATTTTGTTCGTCTGTCGATCACCCCGTCTCCCGCTAACCAACTGAACAAATTAGAACAATTGCCGCTACAATCAATAACAAGTTGATTAGACCGCCACCAATTCCTCCAATTAAACCTAATAGCCATAATACTAAAATAACAATTAAAATTGTCCAAAGCATAAGTAGAACCTCCAAATGATTGCTTTATGTTGCATGTAAGTTACTATTCCCAAAAGCTCTGAATCCAAACATAACTGAATTTAGCGTTTTAAAAAAGGCAGTTGAACTCTTAAGAGTTCAACTGCCTTACACAAGTTAGGATACGATACGAAGCCCTATCACAGAAACCACAACAAGGCCTATAAAAATAATCCGCAAACGATCTTTTGATTCATTATAATAAAGCATTCCAACTAAAGCACTACCGACGGTACCAATCCCCGTCCATACAGCATAAGCCACGCCAAGAGGAATTGTTTCCATTGCGATGCCAAGTAACCCAAAACTAATAATAAAACCGATTGTCAGAACAGCAAACCCTTGTTTCTTTTGCCCTTTTGTAATCATTTGAATGCCAGTTACACCAACTACTTCGAATATCCCCGCAATAATTAAGAGGAACCAACTCATCTTTATGCCCCTCCTTTTTCTCGCTGTTTATCGCCTGTTACTAGTTTTAAACCTAGAACACCTACAAGAAGCAACAGAATAAACAAGATCATCAAACCATTAATAGCGGCACCAAAAAAGAAATAGTCCACAAAAACAGTACCTACTGTACCTAAGGCGACAAATATTGCGTATACTGTACTTGTTGGCAACACAGTTGCTGCTCGTACAAGCATCGTAAAACTAATAATAATTCCTATAATCGTTAATCCCCACTGAAGAGGAGTATCAGCATATTTTAAACCTGTTGCCCAACCAACTTCAAAAATACCTGCAATGACAACTAAAAACCACATCATTGTGAATCAGCTCTCCTTCTTACTTATAAGATAAACGTTAACTACCTAACGGTAGTTAGTATACCACCCTTTTCAAAATAGGGCAATACACACACCACTTAGAAAGGTTTGGTAAAATGAGCACAAAAAATCGCATACTTGACGCAGCATTGGTTTCATTTGCAAGCCATGGATACGAAGGGACAACCCTTGCACAAATCGCAAATGAAGTCGGTATTCAAAAACCTTCGCTTTATAATCACTTTAAAAGCAAAAACGAGTTGTTTTTAATTCTTGCAGAAACAATTATGGATGACCTCGTTGAGGAAATAAAAAAAAAGTGCTACTAAATATAAAGATGAACAGCTTAAAATCAGATTAAAACAAGTATTAGCAGATAGTTGCGACTTCATCTTAGAAAACCATGAAGGAATTATGTATAAGCGGTTTATGTTGTTCCCACCAGCCGAACTGAAGGACAGCGTAAAAGCGATCGCAAAACGTGGCGACAAAAAGATCGATATGGTCTTAGTTGATTTATTTCAACATGGTCAAAAAGAAGGTGTTTTAAAAGATATTCCAGAAAAGATGTTTGCATCTTCCTACTATTGTTTATTGGATGGCCTGTTTACTGAAAGCTTTATTTATGACAGCAATGACTTTCAAAGACGTTTTCAAGATGCTTGGACGATTTTTTGGTTCGGCATTTCAACCGAACCGTACATTCCAAATTAAAAAAACACAAAAAAGCCAGGCTCTCCGCCTGGCTGCTTGTCGACAAAGTCCCAAAAAAACGAATCGATAAGCTTTTTTGCTGGTGAGTAAATAGACGATGTTTTGCTGTCACTTCCGGTGTACACTTCGCTTTCCGTGGGCGACGGCTGGGCTTCACAGCATAGCGCAGAAGTCTACATGTATTGCCGGTCGCTAGTTTCTGATTATGTTAATAAAGAATACAAAAAATACCTCTGCGATAAAATCTCAGAGGTTATTTGTCTACGGTCTAAAGATCAATACTCTGTTTTTTTTGTGTACGTTTCCCACGTTTGAAATGGTTCCAATCGATTTACTGCTTCTACTCCATAAAATGGAATTTGCCGTGTTCCATACTCTTTTCCGATTTCCTCATATATAAACGCATCGTCAAAACCTACCGCCGCTGCATCCTTTTGGGTTGCCGCAAAATACACCGCATCGGGACGCGCCCAATAGATCGCTCCTAAACACATCGGGCATGGTTCACAGCTCGTATACAACGTACAACCATCGATTTGGAAATGACCTTTCTGGTCACAAGCATTACGAATTGCAACCACTTCTGCATGCGCAGTAGGGTCATTTGTATTCGTAACGGAATTGGTGCCTTGGCCAATAATATTGCCTTTTCGATCAACAACAATTGCTGCAAAAGGGCCTCCGCCTTGCTTTATTGCCTCGTTTGCCAAGTCGATCGTTTTTGTTAAAAAAGCCGAATGAACATTGTCCATAGCACTGCCTCCTCTAGACTGAAATACATTTAGCATACGATGAATAATCATATAATTCAACAAATTCGTTACTTTTTCTAACACGGAGATGTTTTATTTTTTAAAAAGCTGGGAATTACATGAGACATCAGCAAATGAATTAAAGGAGATGTCATAGAAATGAATGTACTTGTTATAGGAGCAAATGGCCAAGTTGGTAAACATGTCATTGAAGGCCTTGCTAAATCAGACCATAAGGCAATTGCTATGGTGCGTAAAGAAGAACAAGTTGATAAAATGAAAGAACTCGGAGCAGATGAAGTCGTTCTCGCAAATTTAGAAGAAGATTTCAGCCACGCATATACAGATATAGATGCTGTTATCTTCGCAGCTGGATCTGGTGGCTCAACCGGCGCGGATAAAACACTTGTCATTGACTTATGGGGCGCAATCAAAGCGTTTCAGTATGCCGAAAAAGCGAATATTAAACACTTTGTCCAACTAAGTTCCATCGGGGCAGGTGATCCCGATGGCCAACCAGACAAAATTAAACATTATATGGTGGCAAAAGCGGTATCAGATCAAATGTTGATGGCAACTTCGCTTAACTATACGATCGTTCGTCCCGGTCCATTAACAAATGATGCAGCCGTTGGTTCGATTGAAACCTCAGACATGTTCAAAGAAATCGGCGATCGCTCCATTCCTCGGGCAGACGTTGCCAATGTGTTAATTGAATCGTTATCAACTGAAACGGTTCGTAACAAAGCATTTGAACTACTTGCTGGAGACCAAGTCATTAAACGCGCACTGCAGAATTTATAAAACAAAAAGAAACGCCTGTCACTATGCATGCTGGCAAGCGTTTCTTTTTTATTCTTCAGCAGGTTTCCGCTTATCAATTTGAGGTTTTTTATCAAAAATTTTAGACGTTTGTTTTACGACTCTAACCTCTCTCGTTGATTCAAACATATAGCTTTTTTGCCTCATCCCTATATTAAGCACAATCGCTACAGCGATTAAATTCGTTAATAATGCCGATCCTCCATAACTTAAAAACGGCAAGGCAATACCTGTAACCGGCATAAGCCAATTGTCATTGCGATGTTTTGAAAGATTTGGAACGTTAGCATCCCAGCAATCCCAGCGATAATATACGTACCGTATAAGTCTTTGCATTCGATTGCCATAAGAATCATGCGGTAAATAAGTAAGAAAAATACACAGATCACAAATGTTGAACCAATAAAGCCAAATTCTTCACCAATTACAGCAAAGATAAAATCAGTGTGCAATTCTGGTGTTGATGCGTTTGCAGCTTGAGTACTATTTAAAAAACCGCTCCCTACCAGCTGACCTGAACCAATTCCCCTTGTGGCGTTTAACGTTTGTAACGCATAACTTGAAGCGTACTCCGCTGGGTAGAGCCAGCCATATATTCGTTCAAGCTGGTGAGCTTCAAGAATCTCATAGTTGATTAATACATCTACATAGTTAAAAAACAAATAAAAAATACCAGAAACTCCGGCTATAGCAAGCGCGGCAAGTGCACCAAGCATTTTATAAGAAATTCCTGATACAAGAATGGCTACAGCGATAATCGATGCTAGCACAAGCGCACTTCCTAAATCTGGCTGTCTGAGTACAAGAAAGAAAGGTGGTAGTGCGACTGCTACAATCAACCCTAGCTTAATAAAATCATTTTTAATCGTTTTCTCCGAAAAACGTTGATTTAATACGAAAATAAGATGGGCTAGCACGAGTACAAGTATGATTTTCATTATTTCTGATGGCTGATAAATGCCCGCACCATTATATTCAATCCATCTTTGTGCTCCATTATGTTTATAACCCCAAAATTCTACAATAAGAAGTAAACCCATCCCAAATGCGTAAATAGGAATTGTTAAGTATTTAAAATATTCATAATCAAAAAACGCGATTATAACCATCACAAAAACACCAATAAGAAACCATTTAGCTTGTGATGAAGCATAGATATGGCGTAATTCTTCATACAAGTCGGCACGCACATATTGTGTTGTTGTCCCTGCATAAATGGCCATCATGCTAATACAAAATAGCAAAAACACGAGAAACAACAATGTATAATCGATTCGATCACGCAAAGGCTTTTCTTGATTCATTTATTCACCCTCCTTCCATTTCCTTATTTATAGTCTTATCATACCATGTTTTTCGACAATTCAAGCTCATTTACAGGTATATTTTGTCACCTTTATTTCTGTTATACTTGAAGAAACATTCTTACATAAGCACTTAAATCGGAGGGGAACCTTATGTCCATTTTAGTTACTGGCGGTGCCGGTTATATTGGTAGCCACACATGTGTTGAACTTCTTAATGCGAATTATGATGTGATTATTGTTGATAACTTCAACAATAGCAACGAAGACTCGATTGCCCGTATTGAAAAAATAACCGGTAAATCGGTTAAGAAATACAATGTTAATTTGCTTGATTTTGAGTCACTTAATCATGTGTTTACAGAAAACAAGATTGAAGCTGTGATTCATTTTGCTGGTTTAAAAGCGGTTGGTGAATCCGTCGCCAAGCCGCTCTACTATTATGAAACAAACATTGGTAGCACCCTTAATTTATGTAAAGTGATGGAATCACATAGTGTGTACAAGCTTGTATTCAGTTCGTCGGCGACTGTTTATGGTATGCCTGATACGGTTCCATTAAATGAAACTGCACCATTACGCGCATTAAACCCGTATGGCCGCACGAAGATCATTATTGAAGATATTCTACGTGATGTGGCTGCTTCGAACGAGAATTGGCATATATCTCTCTTGCGTTACTTTAATCCGATCGGCGCCCATAAAAGTGGGCTAATTGGCGAAAGTCCAAGTGGTATCCCAAATAATTTGATGCCTTTTATTACTCAAGTGGCAGCAGGAGTGCGTGATGAACTTTCCGTGTTTGGCAATGATTATCCGACCGATGATGGCACGTGCATCCGTGATTACATCCATGTAGTTGATCTTGCTTTAGGCCACTTGAAGTCTCTTGAGAAGCTTGATTCTTTCACAGGTACACAAGCATATAATTTAGGCACTGGTCAAGGTTATAGCGTGCTTGAGGTTATTTCCGCGTTCGAACAAGCATCAGGCATTACAATCCCTAAGAAAATTGTTGAGCGCCGCCCTGGTGACGCACCGGTTTCTTATGCAGATCCAACAAAAGCTAAGCAAGAGCTTGGTTGGAGTGCAAAACGCAATTTATTGGAAATGTGCGAGGACTCTTGGCGCTGGCAATCGTCTCTTGTGCGATAGTTTTCTGCATAATCGCCTTTTCGGTACCAGACCGTAGACAAAATGCCTCTGAAATTTTATCTCAGAGGCATTTTCTCGAAACCATTTCATTTTAAAATGTTGGCTCAATCGGAGCGGGAGACTGCTTCATCCTCCCACTCCAATTGGTTAACTTTCTTAAGTTCATGGCTGCCATAACAAGCAGTGTCAGGTTGGTCCCAATGCTTTGTTTCTTATTTCAAGAATCAGCAACGTATGCTTCTAGGTTCACTCTTCTCAGATGAGCCCGCGGAAAGCGAAGTGTATGCCGGGAGCGACGGCAAAACAAAAAAACTTGTCGAAAAAAACCGCCTTTCAATAGGCGGTTTTTTGTTCGGCATTACGTATAGCTATTCTAGAAATCGTTGACACTAGAAAGATGTTCTGTTTAGCTGACACAGATAAGGGTAATGAAAAGGAAAGTAAAGACGGGAAAGGACAGATTCACAATGAAATGGTATACAAAAACAATCATCGTGCTTTTTTCTGTAGGATTGTTCGCCATTGGCGCCTACGCTTTTTCTTTGTTTCAAGCTGCATCGAATGCGAATGAGGAAATGCACGAACCGCTTGAAAGCAGAACGAAAAGTGAAGGTGCTTCAGAACAGCGCGAGGCTTCAGCTTCACCTGGAGAACCATTGTCCTTTCTTATTGCCGGCGTTGATTCCCATGATGATGATGGGTATGGACGCGCAGATGCTTTGCTTGTTGTTACAGTTAATGCCCAAGATGAATCAATTCAAATACTAAGCATCCCTCGTGATACAAGAGCAGAAATTTTGGGGCATGGCACCGTTGAGAAGATTAACCACGCCTACGCCTACGGAGGAGCCGATATGACGATCCAATCTGTTGAGGAGTTGTTCCATATCCCAATCGATCATTATTTGTCGATCGATATGGATCAATTTATTAAAATGATTGACACGCTTGGTGGAATTACGGTTGAAAACGACTTCGCTTTCTCCTCATCAGGACATGATTTCCCAGAAGGAATTATTGAATTAGATGGCGAAAAAGCCCTTGCTTACGTACGCATGCGTAAAGAGGATCCTGAAGGAGATGCAGGTCGAACAAAGAGACAGCGCGATGTGCTTGAAGGGGTTATTGAAGAAGGTTTGCAAGTTAGTCAAATGTCCGCTGCTCCAGATTTGTTACGGTCGCTCGGGACTACCATCCAAACAGACTTAACCGTTTCTAAAATGGCTTCGTATGCACAAAATTACTACTCTGCCGCAGCCTCCATCTCACAAGTCGATTTAGAATTTAGCGAGGAAACAATTGATGGTGTCTGGTATGCACTCATTTCAGAAGAGGAACGTGCTCGAGTAAGCCAGGTCCTTTTAAACCATTTAGAACTGGATGAAACAACAACAGAATAAGAAAGAAGTGTAGTCATTTATTTGGCTGCTTACTCTGCCTAAATGTGACAAGTATTGAGATCCAAGCCACGCTTTTCACAGTTGACCTAAATTTTTTACAGTCTAATGAATCGTTCCATGTTAGGATAGAGAAAGGCATATTTTGCCTAAAAACAATTATACGGAGGAACTTTTGATGAGGACACACTCTTTCATTCGCAGACCATTGCGATTTGTGAGTTGTTTCGGCCTCTTAGGAGCATTCGTACTTTCTGCTTGTACGTCCCCAGAAGCCAGTCCAGCTCCTGCCGACCCACCAAACGAAACAAATACGGTATCGCCTGATTATACAGAAGAGGAACCTGATAAAGAAGAGGAAGAAGAAAAAACATTGGTTGTCTCAAATGGAAGCAAAACCGATGTGTTATCTGCTCAAGCAGCTAGTGCTCCCTTCGAAAAAACCTACTTAATTCCAGAAGGCATTGAAGTGCTTTCCTCAAATGAGTCCCTTACATTTATTGCTTCGGAAGACGACGAGAACACTTTCCAAGCAACGGTTAGCACTCAAGCACTTCCTGCGGATTACAACCTAGCGCTTCGCCGTGATTATACTTCCCTTTCGCTACGTTCAGAAGAAAGTGAACCAAACGAAGTGGAACTGGATTTGTTTTCTGAACTCCACTTTGATTATTATTTAACCGTTGAAGATGAATACGGGATTGTCCACCGACTGGTCCAATTTGATGAAGAAAATGATTATATGTACGTCGCTTCATTAACATTAAATGATTCTGCAGATATTGGACATGAAGCATACGAGGAAATTGTCAGTCTCTTTCACGCTATTCTCATTTCCGGCAACGGTGAAGAGATGGAACCAAAACCGATTAACGATGAGGACGCAGCATTACCTTTATCAAAAAAGCTCGAAGATCGTTCTGTTCGCCAACCTGAAGAGGATCCACATGCGGCTACAGAAAGCGGGCAACTAACCGCCATGATTGATGACACTGCTGTTGAATTTCCTGTTGAGCAATTTGAGTTATTTGAGACCCTTTCCATCAGTCTTCCTGAAGGCTACCAAATGCGGACACTAGGCGAACAGTCATACAGTTTCACGCATAGCGACGATCCCGATTTCGAACCAATTACGTTAATTATTGGACAAGCCCATCCAGACATTCCTATGAACCTTCATGTAAACGCACTTCGTTCTTCTGCACAGAACTGGCCTCAGACGATTTCCCAACGTTACATTGGTACGATTATGCCTTTGCTGAAGAGAATTCAGATGGCTCATATAATGGGTTAACCCTTATTAAAGAATTAGATGATGGTCGGATCCTTGATTTGGCCGTACGGACAAACGATGAAGAAATTCAACCTGATGTATTGGCAAAAATGATTGCATCCCTTTCATCAATTGAGCCTTAAAACCTTCCAGTTTGAAAACTGGAAGGTTTTTTTGTCCTTATTTATAATGACCACCGATCTTCTTGCTCCGGTCTAGAAACTGTGAGGCCGTTGTCAAAGATGCAGCCCGTTGAATCGCCATTTTCCCGTACTTCGACGGATTTCGTCCATCACATACCCTATATTTGATAAGCGATCCCGGCTCGCATTATCTTCAAACAAACTCATTTGCCAATTTTGGTCGCTTTGTAAATTCGTTAATCCCACATTTAAACGGCGAATCGGGAAGCCATCCCAGTAACGATCTAGCAAAACACACGCCGCTTCAAACACTTCCATCGTAATATTTGTTTCAATTGGTAGCGTCCGTTGGCGATGAAAACCCCTCTTCTCCTTAAAACTGGCTCCATTTAAGCCTAGGGAGACCGTACCTGCCATCTTACCCGCTTGTCTCGTCCGGGAACAGACCTCCTCGCATAGCTCCAAAAGCACTACATGGATGTCTTCCTTCTTCACATAATCGCGAGGAAGTGTCATTCCATTCCCATACCCTTTTCGTCCAGCGTGGGCTTTACGCGTAACAGGAGAATAATCAACGCCATTTGCAGACATCCATAACACTTGACCATGCACACCAAAACGCTCTTTGATTCGTGCACAATCGGTTTTAGCAAGTTGCCCAATCGTCCGGATCCCCATATTACGAAAATGCATAGCCATCTTGTTCCCCACACCAAATAACTTCTCAATCGGTAACGCCCATAAATCAAACTCCAACATATCTTTGCTTAATGAATAAATACCCGTACGGTTTTTTTTCGCAAAGTTATCGCATGCCAACTTCGCAAGCACTTTATTTTCACCAATTCCTATTCGCGCTCTTACTCCTGTTTCCCCTTCAATACGATTCTTCACCTTTACAGCGATGTCATAAGGTCCACCAAATAAGCGTTGGCTTCCTGTGACATCCATAAATTGTTCATCAATCGAATAGGCTCCACCAAATCAGTAAATTCGCCTAGAAGTTTTGAGATCTTTAAAGACATGTCCACATACAGCTGCATGCGTGGCTTAACAACAACCACATCAGGCACTTCTGCTGTGCCTCAAATAAACGCTCTGCATTTTTGATTCCACGCGCTTTTGCAAGGGGGCAAGCAGCTAAGATAACACCGCTTCTACGGTTTGGATCCCCGGAAACAACAAGCGGTCTGCCCTCATATTGAGGATTTCTTGCATGCTCAATCGATGCATAAAAAGATTCCATATCAACTAAAAGAATAACTGACTGACGCTTCATGATATTCGCCTCCGCTTTTATTCCTTTTATTATAAACGAATATATGTTCGTTTATCAATAAAAACAAGAATATGCGTTCGGTAAAGCTTTCCAGAACAGAGGCAATAAAAAAAGAACGGGCATATGCCCGTTCTTTTAATGAAGACGCTTTGCGCCAAGATATCTTGGTTCCAATAGCTATTGTTCAAATCAGCAACAGCAACACCACCAGAAGATCCAGCATGGATAAACTTGTTATTGCCAATGTAAATACCATTATGAGAAGGACCCGATTTATAGGTTTCAAAAAAGACGATGTCTCCTACACTCGGCGAACTAACGGATGTACCCGCATTCCATTGCTCCGCCGCAGTACGAGGCACACTAACACCATTTTGGCGGAAAATATATTGAATCAAACCGCTGCAATCGAAACCAGACATCGATGTCCCGCCCCATGCATATGGTACGCCAATTGCAGAATTGGCCTGGGAAACAAGCCCAGAAACAAGTCCACTCGAATTTGATGGGTTCGAAGAATTATTGTTATTGTTTGTGTTATTTGATGATTGATTTTTGTTTACTGGTGCAGGGTTATTATTTAACTTTGAAATCGTCTGCGGTCCAGCGATACCGTCAACTTGCAAGCCATTTGTACGTTGAAACTCACGTACAGCAGAACGCGTTGCTTCGCCGTAGTAACCTGTCGCATTTTCATTTAAATAACCGAGCTTACGCAGCTGTTTCTGTAAATCTGTTACTTGACCACCTTGGTTGCCGATACGAAGAATTGTGTTTGATGAAACCGGCTTACTTTCAGATGGTTTTGAAGGAGCAGAGGTAGAACCATTACCGTTTAAAGCTGACTGCGTTTGCGGACCCGCAATACCATCAACTTGCAAACCGTTCGCCTTCTGATAGTTCCGAATCGCATCACGCGTGACTGTGCCGTAATATCCTGTAGAAGACTGGTTAAAAAAGCCAAGTGAACGGAGCTTGTCTTGAAGCGCTGTTACATTGCTACCTTGACTGCCAATGCGCATAAGGCTTGTATTACTTGCTGGCACACTATTGCCACCATTTGAAGCATTCGAAGAGTTGTTTGGAGCAGATACGCTTTTCCCTTTTAGAGAACCAAGCGTTTGCGGACCAGCGATGCCGTCCACGGCTAAGTTATTGTCTTTTTGGTATGCACGCACTGCATCACGTGTATACGTGCCGAAATAACCAGTTGAAGTGCCATATGTAAAAAAGCCTTTTTCTTTAAGTACATTTTGCAGTTCAGTCACATCAGAATGAGACATGCCTTGTTTAAGAGTACGATCGCCAAGTGCTGCATCTGCTTCTTGAGGTGCCACAGCCATGACTCCAGCAACAATAGCAGACGAAAATAGCATTTTGTTTAAAGTTGATTTTTGCAAGAGAATGCCTCCTTATCAATTCATTCATTTATTTATTCCATTAATCTAGTCATTTCCACAATAAACAACAGTTTTCATAGTTTTCATCGGTAGGTTTGAGTAAATTTTACACGAAATCTCGTGCCTATTCTATCAATGTAACTAAACTGTAATATTACAAAAGTAAGGAGTTATGACCTATTTCATTATTATGGAGAGCAAATTTCACTGCTACATCAACCTTTTTGCTTAAAATTACTCTATGACACTAGCATGTGGAAGAGGTTGGGAAAATTATTTACCTACATCAAAAGGCTGAAGATTCTTCCTCTATCTGGACGATTCAATTGTTGTTGAAGCTTGCTATTATGAAAAGAAAAATAAGGAGGTGCATCAATATGACATGGAAAAAAGCTTATTTAGAAAGGCTAGGACTCCTAGAAGAAAAGCCCTCTCTCCCATTCTTAGAAAAGATTACGACATCCCAATTGAATCAGTTTCCGTTTGAAAACATTAGCAAGTTACTCAATCATGGCAACGGGCTCGATATTCCAACTCCGTCTGAGCTCCTACAAGCTCGTTCAACCTATCATACTGGCGGCACTTGCTATACATTAAACACCAACCTCTTCCAACTCTTAAGAGCACTCAAATTTAATTGCCGCCTGCTTCAAGTCGGAGGGGTTCATTTAGCTATCTTAGTCTTCTTTGCAGATGAGAAGTACTATGTGGATTGTGGAGCAACCGCACCAAACTTCAAACCACTCCTCTTAGAAAACAAAAGAATTGAACGTATTTTTGAACAAGATCAAGTCTTCATTACACCTACAGGAGATCAATCTTTCGAATACAAACGTTATCTGAATGGAGTGCAGAGCGGAAGCACATGGTCATTTCGTACAGACAAACGAAACACGACTATTGAAGAATTTAGAGCAATTATTAACGATTCATTTACAGAAGATGCTCCATTTATGACCATCCTTCGCTGCCACCTCTATCAACTTGATCAGAAACGTAGTGTTTCACTAGTTAATGACAAATTGACGATTCGTTTCCAAGAAGGAGGGGCAGAAACAGCAAAATTGCATTCAATCGAAGAGATAGAAAAAGTGATCTCACAAGAATTCCGTTTGCCCAACTTACCAATTCGCCAAGCAGTTGAGGCATTAAAGAAGAGAGGACACGATATCTTCGCACATTAGAAAAAGCCAGCATAGCTAGCTTTTTGGTTATCGCTAAAGTCGATAACTCCCCAGCCTGAAAAGAAATGATTGTCAGATGGTGTTTTATTAGTCTCCTTTCAGCATGAAAACCCCATCGAAGAAAATCTTCAATGGGGTTTTGTCTACGATTTGAAAGCCAGCACAGCTAACTTTTTTTATGATTTAGATGCTTTAACATGTCCGGCCAGTGCATAAAGCGCAAGTGTTGATGCAAAGTGGGACGAGACATCATTTGGATCTTGTTGCGGGTACACTTCTACAAAATCCATACCGACAATGCCTCTTGATGTAAACTCGTGAACAAGCGTTAAAAGCTCATATGAACTTAATCCATTCGTATCGATTGGGCCGCCTGGGTTAAAGGCGACATCCAACACGTCACTGCAAATAGAGAGATAAACATATCCACATCTTGTGCCGCTTTTTCATATAAATCTGCTGCAAACTCACGTAAATCAGATGCTTCTTTAATGTTGTTAATCGTAAACGTTTTTGCACCAGACTCCTGTGCATATTTTCCGGTTTCAGGTTTATTTCTTGGTCCATGTATTCCAATATGAAGCAAGCTTTCATTTCGTACTGCCTCATGCTCATACAAGCGAGCAAACGGCGTTGAGCGTGCATATTTCGCACCCTCATGATGAGGCATATTGTCATAATGAGCATCTAAATGCAAAATACCGATTTTTTTACCTGGATGCTGTTCGGCAAGACCAGCTACAATTGGATACGTGATTCCATGATCCCCACCGAGCGCCAGTGGAAATTTGCCTGTCTTCCAAACACCTTTTGCAAAGGCTTGGATACGTCGCATCGACTCATCCACATCAGCAGGTACAACATCAACATCGCCTAAGTCTGCGAGCTGTAAATGTTCAAACACATCAATGTGATTAAGTTCCGGCAAATAGCCTGAGTACCTACCTGATGACAGACGCATCACTTTTGGACCTAGTTCACACCCTGTGTAGTCTCCCCAAGTGACTGCACCTTCCCACGGGACCCCATAAACAAGCACATCAGCATCTTCGATATCTTCCATCGTTCCATTTTTTGCACCAAGAAATGGTGGCGTGTTTCCGTAAATTGGTTCACTCATTGTCCATCCGCTCCTTCGACAGTCTCTCAGAGTACCATTCCTGTTTCAGAAGCGTAACAAACCTCTATTTCTTAAACCGTTCCTTTTTGTTTCTAATTAACGATCTCTGAATCGGTGCTGCAAACAATCACTTTCCCTATATTGTACAAAGAAAACCCTCTCTGCTTTCCACGCAAAGAGGGCGTTTCTTTTAATCAATCATTCGGCTCGAACGGGATTTTACCGTTGTTTCTGCCATTCGTTTTGCCAGTGGTTTCTTCATCACAAATCCAAATAATAATGCAAGTACAAAGAAGAGCAATAACACGCCCACGTTTAACCATACAGCCTCCGGTACGATACCACCAACCGCTTCTCGAAGCAAGTTAATCGCGTACGTAAACGGCAGAAATGGATTAATTGCTTGGAAAAACGGTGGTGCGACTTGGATTGGGAACGTCCCACCAGCCCTGATAGCTGGAGGACCATAAAGATAATCGCCATCGCTTTTCCAATGTTTCCAAACACGGACGCAAGCGTATAGACAATCGTCATAAAAACAAACCCAACAAGCACTGTAAAAACAACGAACCAGACAGGATGGGCTGCATAGGTTCCAAGAATAAATAAGTTCCCAATGCTAACAATCAGCGCTTGAAATAAGCTAACGAGTAAGAACAAGGCTAAACGCCCGAAGTAAATATGGTGGATCTTATACTCTTCACGCATATCAAGCCGGTGCACATCTGTCTTAAGCAAGTTCGTCAGCAACAGAGAGCCTACCCATAAGGATAGTGCCGTATAAAACGGTGCATTTGCCGATCCATAGTTTGGCACTGGATATAGTTGCTGTTCCTCCAGCTCAACTGGTTCTCTAAAAAAGGCGCTCTCTTCTTCAATGTCATTTTTTAAGAGCTCAATAATTTCTTCAAGATTATTATTTTCTTCAAAGTCACGAATTCGATCTGCCGCGTCACCAACTGACTCTTCTAAATCAGGTAACTGTGTGGCAACAAAAGAGGATACCTCTTCAAGCGCTTCTTCAAATCCGGGTAAATTCTCTTCGAGCTTATCGACCATTGATGAAAATTCTTCCTCAAGTACTGGTAGATCATCGCGGATAAACGCTGCTGCCTGATGAATCCGTTCCTCAATCGCGGGAAAATCCTCTTCCATAAATGAATTTACACGTTCAATGGCAGCTACTGCTTTTGGAAGTTCCGTTTCAATAAAAGCGATGCCTTCATTAATACGTTCTTCAATCGCTGGAAAGTCATCTAACAACTGCTGCAATTGCTCTTCTCCCGTTAAACTGATTGCAGCCGCTTGTTCTAATAA
Source organism: Bacillus sp. JCM 19041 (assembly GCA_001310375.1). GTDB lineage: Bacteria > Bacillota > Bacilli > Bacillales > Bacillaceae_D > Shouchella. The sequence continues at coordinate 32,034 of BAXC01000016.1, forward strand.
CTCTTCTAAATCCGGTAATCGGTCTTTCACTTCCTCTAAATCTTGACCAGCAGAGGCAGCCTCCGATTGGACTTCTCTTATCGCTGATTTGATGGTTTCTGATCCACCATTCGTAAAGTAATCTTGAACCGTAAGCGCACTGGATTCAGTCGTTTCTGCTCGTTCTCTTATTTCATCTAACGTAGCGGAATCTAGTTCCCCACCTGATTCAAGCGTGCTAATCGCCGATTGGACACTATCTTGTAACTGATTCACCTGGTCTCTTGTACTAGTAAGCGACTCGATTAACGGTAGCAAGTCATTTGACGGTAACGGTTCATTTAATTCTGTTAAGAAATCAATCGCATTCGTCAATGCCTCTTCATTTGCCATTAACGTCTCATTAATGGCATTCAATTGTTCTAGCATCACATCTGCTGATTCACCGCTTTCAACTTGGTCAATTGCAGTTAACACGGCAGCAGATGCCTGCTCAACAAACCGAGCCTGCTGCTCAATGACATCAACAATTGGATCAACTGACCCTTCTACTTCAGACAATACATCTTGAATAGAATCAATATAACCTTCCGTATTTTCTACAATGCTTCCGGCTTTTGGCAACGCTGATTGAGCGCGCGCAATCCCTTCTTCAGCTGTCTGCACCATTTCAAGCGCTTCATTCAACTCTGTTTCAATCTCTCCAAAGCGGTTCCCAATTGTTACAATTTGATCAGCCGCTTCTTCGATTTCAGGGATCATTCCTTCCAATTCCTTGATTTGACTTGCCAAATTGTGTATCTCTGGAAGTCGTTCTTCGAGTTCCAGTACGTACCCAGCACCTTGGTTAATCTCCGGAAATCGTTGCTCGAGTTCCATCACTTGCTCAAGCTTTTCTTTTATATCAGGCCATTCAGCATCTAATTCTGTAACCTTTGAGCCAAGTTCATTTATTTCTGGAAACCGCTCTTCTAGATTAAAAATTTGCTGTTCGAGACGCCGAATTGTTGGTAGCTCATTCTCAAGTTCAATTCCAATCTCATTAAACTGTGTAAATAAAGCTCCAGACGCTTCTGCCAAAAACTGTTCAGAAATTTGACTGACAACAGCCGACGCTCCAGCTGATGTCATCTTTGGCGCAATCGCGTTCATCTTCTCGTTCACTTCATAATGAACAACAGGTGCCGTGGGAGATCCATCCAACACGCTCGTTAATTGTTCAGAGAAGTCACTTCCGATATACACACTTGCATAATAATCGCCTTTCTTAACCCCTTCTTCAGCTTCTTCCCTCTCTACAAAATGCCAACCCATCTCGTCATTATCACGAAGGTTCGTCACTAATTCATCACCAATATGAATTTGTTCGCCATCAACCTCTGCACCTTGATCTTCATTCACAACAGCTACTTTTATTTGCCCTGTATTGCTATAAGGATCCCAAGTAGCTGCGATATTAAACCAAGCATATAGAGATGGAAGAAAGGCAAGACCAAGGAGCAAAAGCGCAACAAGAGGGACACGCTTCACATTAAGAAGGTCCTGTTTAATGATTTTCCCAATTTGCTTCATGTATCCACTCGTTTCCCTTCTTCATTTTCATTTCTCATATCATACATGAGGACTAGATAATAGACAATAGATGTCCATAAAGAGAATGAAATACTGTAAACCCTTCGTAAATCAAGCTTTCCCAACAAATGAAGCGCTTCCTTTAAATCAACAAAAATGATGTGAAATCCACAAAGAAAAAGAAGCCAACGGCAATGTCAGCTTCTTCTTTTTCTATGCATCTTTAAATGCAAATGTCATATCCGCCTGTGCTGCTACTTCACCTTCAACATAAGCAACACCCTTTGCTTTTACAACTGGGCCTTTCATCCGTGTAATTTCAACTTCTAAACGTAGTTGATCACCTGGACGGACTGGCCTTTTGAATTTACAGCCATCAATCGCGGCAAATAAACCAATTTTGTCTGTCCCTTCATGGCTTTTGCTACGGTTAAGCCCGCCACTTGCGCAAGTGATTCAACAATTAACACTCCTGGCATAACAGCATAGCTCGGGAAGTGTCCATTAAAAAACTCTTCATTTGCTGTTACATTCTTTATTCCAACGGCTCTTTTTCCAGCCTCAAGCTCAACCACTTTATCTACCAATAAAAAAGGGTAGCGGTGAGGAATTAATGCTTTGATTTCTTCAATATTCAACATCGTAAAGCCTCCTAATCCATTCAATACAGTTATTTTACCATATCTGTTCGTCCATTTTTCATGAATGAAAAATGATAAAGTTCATCTATACTGTAGAAAAAAGGAGGGATTCATTTTGGCACTATTACATATGCAATTCCTATCTGAAGCCATAGGAAAACAAACCTCGGTTGCGATTTTACTTCCAGATGACATAGAACCACCTTATAAGACGTTGTATTTATTTCATGGATGGAGTGATGACCATTCTGCTTGGCTGCGTCATTCAGCAATTGAACAATATGCCAAACGCGAACAAATTGCCGTTATCATGCCAGATGTGGGTCTTAGCTATTATACGGATATGGTGTATGGAGGACATTACTACACATACATCTCGGAAGAACTCCCCGCCCGTATGGAGCGTGAATTCCCTCTCTCTACAAAGAAAGAAGATCGTTATGTTGCTGGACTGTCGATGGGGGGCTTTGGTGCGTTAAAATGGGCTTTAAACGAACCGGAACACTTCGCGGCTGCCGCAAGTTTTTCTGGCGCTTTAATTGTAGAAGAATTATTAAAAATCCATGAACAAACACGGAACCATACGCGTAAACCGTTGATGCAAGCCATCTTCGGAAAAGATCTAAATGTTGAAGCGACTGGAGGAAACTTAATTACACTTATACAAAAACAAATAAAAGCCCTCCCTCCGCTGTATCAATATTGCGGAACAGAAGACTTTGTTTACGATCTGAATATTCTCTTTCGTGACCAAGTAAAATTACTTCATACCGATCTCCGCTATAGAGAAGGTCCTGGTGACCACACATGGAATTACTGGGATGCACGTATCGATGAGTGGTTACGCCAGTTGCGCACAGATAACTTACTAACTTAAGACTGTGCAGCTTGTTCTTTCACTTGCGCAAGACTAGTTTCTAAGACAAGTACGTAATCATTGGCGCCGGTACTGTGAGATTCCAGAGAGGAAATGAGTAGACAACTTTATCAGCTTCCATAAACTGTTCTTGATGTTGCTTTAAAATAAAGTTTGATCAAAAACACCTTACAACCTAAAAAAGAAGAATCCATTAAGAAAAAGTAATCAAAATGGATTCTTCAGCAGATTTAAGTTTGATTTCCATACAATGTCAGATGTTCTTTTTGACATAAAAACACCCCTTTAGCTGATCATATCTAAAGGGGTAAAACGGTGCAACTTTATTATAAAGCCTTAAGATAGTATCTTATTAATTCCATCTCTACTGACTTACACCCGACTCAATGATTTTGGTTTTTACTTGAATGTCTAAGTCAAGGTCTTGGTAAGTTTCATACCATTCATCCTCACTCATCCATCTCGTTCAATTTGACGAGCACAAACCCAATTGGATCAATTTTCAATTGTTGCATCTGGTACAAGAGCTGAGTTATCTCTTCTTTTAAATAGTCATCTGTTTCCTTCGTAATCTGTTTAATCTTTTCTTCAGTTAACAAACCACCGGAATACTCACTTAGTCTTGTTTTCAAATCAACGTCTGCATATAATCGACCTTCTTCTAAATCAACTCCCAGATCAACATCAGAACGTAGTTCTCGCAAAACCGCGACTTCACTACCATCTTCGACACGAACTTCAATCGATCCCCCCGTTTGATAACCGTCCGTTATTAACTTCAAGAAAAACGACTCATTTAAATCAAGTTCATGCACAAGCCGGTCCCTTTTAAATAAACCAATACCTTCAATCCTTAAAGCTCGCTCATTATAGGAGAGCACAGGCATAATGGGATCATGTCCTTTTTCAAAATATGAACGGATAAATAAGTGCATATTGCTTTTTGGCAAGTTAGCCCTTTCCATGTTATGATCCAGCAAATTATTTAGATATCTACCAATTTCCGTCTGCAATGGAAATTCCGTATTCAACATCTCATTTGTTGTCCCCTTTACTACACATAAATAAGCTGTCATGGCGATTGTTGGATCACGGTAATACGTATCAAGCACATCAAAAATCCCCTCCTCTGCCAGGTTATCTTGAAGCAAGATCGAAGATATTTTTCCTCCATGAAGTGGCCTGGAAGACATGCTATTAAAAAGCAACCGTAACTTTCTTGTTGAGTCAGATACGGCCGTTAACGCTGTATTCGTTAACTCTTCTTCGTAAGAGTATGCGGTCAAGCTCACAGTGCCTCTTATCTCGTCATTGTCTGCTTTATCAAAGCCAACAACGGAAATGAGCTGCAGCTCATCAATAACATGAGTATTAATGTCCGATAACAGCGGCAAACAAATTAAGACTACGATTATAATCGCCTTTATTGTTTTACCCATTAGCCACTCCCCCTTTCTTTTTTATAAACAAGCTACATATCCATAAAAATGGCACAAGCCCAAAAATGAAAAAGGGTCCGATATAATTAATGCTTGTATTTAATAAATTGATGGATGTTCGGCTTTCAAACTGAATCGTTGCAACAAACACAAGGACGATCATCCATAGAGCTGTCGTCCTATGCCTTCTATTTAATTGTTGTTTAACTAACCGACTCCCTCCCCATATCGCAAGCGTTATATTAGGGAATATCACAATCAACCATAAAGCAATACAAATGTACTCAATTCGTTCAATGAAAATAAGAGAAACGACTTTCCATGCACTGAGTGTCGGCCAAATTGTAAGCGTTAATTGTTGGTGACTGTAATAGAGAAACGTGACGATGGCAATTGCCAAGTAAATAAGCGTTGTAAAACCAGAACCAAGGTGAGCATACACTTGAACCTTTTTTGCATGTTTAAAAAACGGAAAATAAACAAGTAGTAATTCAGCCCCAGCAAAACTTAACGTCATTAAGAATGCGGCATGGATTTGTTGTTTAAATGTCGTATCGAATAGCGGCTGCAAATGAAACCACTCTGCGAATTCCAATACCGGAAGTGCAGTTGGCCATAATAAAGACGGCAAAAGAACAAACAAGAATGTTAAACCTGCTATGACACGAAAGCCTTTTGAAATTGCATAATAGGTGATGAGTAAGAAGATTAAAGAAATTGACCAAGTCTCAAGTTCTGGATAAATCCAGACTTGAATAATTTCGATATATGTCCGTAAAACAACAATCGCAAGAGCGGCAAAGTAAAGGCTGAATAGGAAAACAACACATCCTCCAATCCACTTTCCGAGCGTACGCCTTGCAATGTGATGTAGGTCGCCATTATCGGCTTTATGGATCGTTCGGAACATCATCCAAATAATCACTTGATTCATTCCACCTGCAAGAAGAATCGCGATCCACGACTGGTAACCAGCCACATCTGCTATGTAACGGGAAAAGCCAAGGATACCAACACCTACTTGCATACCATGAACAAGAAAAAAAGCCATAAAAGGGGGAATTTTCACTTTATCTGGGAGTGGTGCATACATAAGAAAAACTCCTTCTAATAACCATCATCAATATCAGGCTTTGTATTCTTTTTCTTGTTCTTGGCAATAAAACGTAGAGGGTTTTTTGTTTGTAGGAAATCCGGCCGCTCCTCCTGCGATGAGATCGGTAAACGAATTAGGGAATCCTTCATATCTTTAAACGAAAACGGATAAATCGGTTCCGTATATGGTCGACCTAACGATTTAAGAGAAAGAAGATGACAGGTTATAAAAACAAATAGCAGTGCTATGGCAATTAATCCCCACACTTGCGCAGCAACAATAAATGGGAAACGAACAATGCGAATTGTTGTCCCCATTCGATACACCGGTATCGTAAAAGATGCTAGTGCAGCGAGGGCTACAATAATGAGTAGTATATTGCTTGTTAACCCAGCCTCAACTGCTGCTGTCCCAATCACAATCCCGCCAACAATACCAATCGTTTGACCAACCTTAGTAGGTAACCTGGCACCAGCTTCTCGAAGCAACTCAATCGTTACTTCTAGAAATAACGCCTCTAAAATTGGAGGAAATGGGACCGCTGTACGCGAAGCGACTAATGTTGCAAATAAATCTTGAGGAATGATTTCTGGATGATACGAAAGAATAGCGACATAGAGTGGTGTAGCAAAAATTGAAAAGACAATTGCACATATCCGAATAATCCGAAGCATTGATGCTGTTTGCCACGATAAGAAATAATCTTCAAACGCAGAGATAAATTCAAAAATCGTCACAGGCGCAATTAACGCTTGTGGCGAGCCATCCGTTAATACTGCAATTTTCCCCTCCATCAAAGCCGAGGCAGTCCGATCCGGTCGTTCCGTATCAATGATTTGTGGGAATACGGAAGAACTATCTTCAAGTACTTGTAGCAATGTCGACGAGTCAGGCACCTGGTCCAATTGCAAGTCTGTAATCCTCTGTTTAACCGTCTGCACATTTTCTGCATTTGCAATCGATTGACAGTACACGACATACACGCTCGTCTTTGAACCTGAACCAATCGTATATTTTTTCATATATAAGTCGGTGGATGGAATTCTTCTGCGTAATAAATTTATATTTACTTCTACCGTTTCGATAAAAGATTCCTTGGAGCCAAAAACACTAAATTCTATCTCCGGAACGGTTATTTCCCTGTCCTCTTGGTACGACAATTCAACAAGGAGATCAATTTGTTTACCGCCTGCAACGAACCGCAAGAGCAGACTTCCGGTCAACATTTCGTGTCGGCATGTTCCGCATTCCGACAGTCCTTAATATTGGCGGTATAGAGCGCATTTTTCACGTGTTCATATGTAAAAAGTTCCAGCTGTTTTATTGGCCTTAACACACTTGGTCCAATTTTTTGCATATCAACCATTGATTGAAAATAGTAGATTTGCATTGTCTGGCCGCTTTTACTTTGCTCAGTTTCCTCAACAAAATCTCCAGACTCTCTTGCATTCTTTAATACTTCGTTCAACGTTTCCAGTTTCGGGAACGTCTGTATCTTTTGTTTTTTTTTGAATCGCATGAAGAAGACGCCCCCATCACTTTATTTTGCTTTAGTATGCGGAAGATGCGGCGATTCATACAAAAAAAAAGAGACTGAAATGAATCAGTCTCCTCGAATCGTATCAATAATGCCATACCATAATTCTGGGTTTAATACATCCCATAAATTATCTCCATCCCCTATAACCCCAAAACCAATAATCAGACCAGCCATTAAGGCTGCTCCTCCTAATACAGCTATAATAATCAGACGGAGCCATATGGGAATTAAACGAATTCGCTCACGTTTATAAGGGTAAGATTGACGTTCTTTCTCTTCTTCTTCCGCTAGCCGCTGCTCTTCCTTACGCTTTATGCGGCTTGCAGTCTGTTCTTCTTTTTTTTGACCTTCCTCTAAAAGAAGTTGCGCTTCGTCATCATATTCAATCTGTTCTTGTTCATCAGATGTCGAAGTGACTGGGCTATCCTCAACAGGGCTATTATCCTGAACGATTAATACGCCATCTTCTGATTCAAGCCCTTCCTGAACGGCAGGGCTTGTCTCTTCTTTAATGACAGGTAACGTTTTTTTTCTCTTCCTCCTCTATTTGAGCTGAAGGTTGAGCTTCTTTATTACCAGTTACATATTCTTCTTTATCTGACTCGGCTCGTGGCGCCTTGTTACTTGTATCGTTCATGTTTTCGTTCTGATCATCTTCTTTTGTATATTCATCGCTAGAGTCTTGCTCTTGTTGCAAAGAAGAGCGCTTTTTTTTGTCTTCATCTTCTGTTGCCAAGCGCGCCACCTCCTGTCTTAACGGCGAATAGTGTTAACGAGTCCAGCCATATCATCTGAGAACGTAAACGCTCTTGCCTGAAATTGCATTTGCCGTTGAGTTGCCATCAGTTCAGCCATTTCCTGACCAATATCAACATTGGCACTTTCAATTGATTTTTGTTGGATCTGTGCTGCGGCTGGACCAATTGCTTCCGCGTACACACCTACAGATTCAGAAGAGAATTGATTCTCACCAACTGCTTCAAGAGCTTGTGGCCTATCAACTCGAATAATACCAAACGTCCCAATCGCTTGTTCCCCACCACCAGCAAGTTGAGCTACTAATTGGCCACCTCTCCACTCAAGGGATGACGTGTTTGCGGGAAGTGTTATTGGTTCTCCTTCTTCATTAAGAACACGGTCACCATTTTTAGTCACGAGCTGAAGTAAACCTCCAGGCGTTTCAGAATAATAAAATGACCCGTCTCTTGTTAAACGCTCACCTGCTCCTGTCTCAATAGTATAGAAGAGGTTAGGTTCGGTCAAGCAAAATCCAGTTCACGTCCTGTCTCTTGTATGGCTCCTTGCTCGGTGGAAAGCTGTGTCTGTGCAGGCTTTGAGCCAGTCCCCACTCGCAGACCATGAGGTGTTAGACGATTTTCATTTGGTTGGTTTAGGTATTGTGATGTTAACACATCAGCAAATGTAACAGAACGCCCCTTAAAACCTGGTGTATTGGCATTTGCGATATTATTTGAGATCGTATCTATTTTATTTTGCAACTGATTAAGAGTTGCTGCCGAAGCAAATCCCGAAATCATTATTTTCCCTCCCCTACGTTAAACGGCCAACTTCATTAACCGCTTTTTCTAAACTTTGGTCATAAGCTTGCAGTACTTTTTGGTTTGCTTCAAACATTCTGTATGTGCTTAACATCTCATTCATTGTTTGAGCTGTATCCACATTGCTGTTTTCAAGTGCTTGTTGTTGCAATTGAAAGGTGATCGCTTCATTGCCATAGGCGGAAGGTAGTGGCCCCTCTTCCGTTCGATAAAGCCATCGCCATCCTTTTCTAGTGCGTTTGTATTTTCCGCAAACACAACTTGAATCGTACCACGGACCTCTCCATCTACAAGTACCGTCCCGCCTGATTCTACCTGAAACGAATCGCCATCGACTTGAATCGGGTTACCGTCAATCCCTTGAACCAAATAGCCGCTTGCAGTTGCTAATCGACCATCTGCATCCGTTTGGAAATTGCCGTTACGCGTATAACGCTCCCCGTTTTCTGTCGCGACACTAAACAACACTGCTTGATTATCTGTGGTGCCTGCTTGCATTAATGCAAGATCTGTTGCACTGCCAGTCTGTCTTACATCTCCTTGGCGCATATTTGTGAGCTGTTCCTGCATATATACAGCCGTCGAAAGCGATCCAATGGGTTGCTTATTTTGCACGTTCCCCGCTTGACTTGAGTTTGCTTGCATAAGTAATGTTGGAAATGAACGCGCCACACCTTGATCTGCTTTATAGCCAGGTGTTTCTGCGTTTGCTAAATTATGAGTAAGCATATTTTGACGGTACTGAGCAGAAAGCATGCCGCTCGCCGCTGTATAAAATCCCCTTAACATGACGCCCTCCCTTATATTTGAACGCGCTTGCTCGACATCTTGTCCAAATTCTCTAACATAATACCAGTTCCCCTAGCTACACAATGCATTGGTTCCTCAGCAATGAGCACAGGAATTTTTAATTCTTCCGCTAGCAAAGTGTCCATACCATGCATAAGCGCGCCGCCACCTGTCAACATGACGCCACGGTCAATAATATCGGCAGAAAGCTCTGGCGGTGTTTTTTCTAGCACTTGCTTTGCTGCTTGCACAATATAAGCAACGGACTCAACTAATGATACTTCTATTTCTTTTGATGTAATCGTAATATTACGAGGGAGACCAGTAACCATATCCCGTCCCCGAATGTCCATTTCTTCCGAGCGTGCACCTGGAAATACTGTAGCTACTTGTTTTTTAATTTCTTCCGAAGTCCGTTCGCCAATAAGAAGCTTGTACTGTTTTTTAATATAAGACAAAATATCGGAGTCAAAGCGATCTCCTGCAACCTTTATCGAAGAAGCTGTCACAACATCCCCCATTGAGAGGACAGCGACATCCGTTGTGCCTCCACCAATATCGACGACCATATTTCCGCTTGGCTGGAAGATATCCATCCCAGCTCCTATGGCCGCCACCTTTGGTTCTTCTTCAAGATAAACATTCTTACCGCCGCTTTTTTCCACAGCTTGACGAATCGCTTTTTGTTCAACCGATGTGATATTCGTTGGGCAACAAACTAAAATACGCGGCTTTGAGAATAAACCTTTCACATTGATTTTATCCAAGAAATGCTTCAACATGGACTCCGTCATTTCAAAGTTTGCAATAACTCCATCCTTCATTGGGCGAATAGCAACAATATTTCCAGGTGTACGTCCAACCATGCGAAAGGCTTCTTCTCCTACTGCGAGCACTCGATTTGCTTTTGTATCAAGTGCAACAACAGATGGCTCATTTAATACAATTCCACTTCCTTTAACATAAATAAGCACATTTGCTGTTCCTAAATCAATTCCAATATCACGACCAAACATCTGTTCTTTTCCTCCTTATTGTTTCCATCTATTTATAAAAGTACGGTGCGTATAGGCTAGATTCATTATGTATGGGTGCAAGTATATGGGTTTTTTGAAACACGCACTTTTACCTAGTATAAATAGTACCATAAACAAAGGAGAAAAAATGAATTTGTCTAAATTTTATCGCGGAGTTTTTGCGATTGGCTGTTCAACGACTTCAATCGTTTTCTTATACTTGACCTTTGTCGCTTCACCACCCCGCAAGTGGCGAATAGACTTGTGGTACTCAAGAATTTCCTTTACGTCATTTGCAAGCTCCGGGTTAATCTCCGGCAAACGCTCGGTAAGATCCTTGTGTACAGTACTCTTTGAGACACCAAATTCCTTTGCGATAGTTCGCACCGTTTTCCTTGTCTCAACAATGTACTTGCCAATCTTGATAGTTCGCTCTTTGATGTAATCGTGCACACGACTCGCCTCCCTAGTTCTGTATAGGTGATTGGTAAAGTGTATTAGGAAGTCGCGCACGATATACCATATTTTCATAGGCCATGCGTAATTTTAGGATAATTCACTATTATTCACTGTGCATATTTGCTTCTATTCGATCAAAAATGCTTATTTTTTACCATTAAAAGAAGCACCTATCTAGGTGCTTTCAGCTTGTCAAACAATTCCAGTGTTAATCAGCTATTGAAGTCAGGGGAAGAAGCAATCATGACAAAATACCTCGAGATAAGATCTCGAGGTATTTTGTCTACGGTTTGAAAGCACCTAGATAGGTGCTTTTCATTCCATTATTCTGGAAGGTCCACTTGCTCGTTTGTTGGTTTTTCATTTTCGTCAGCATCTTTATCTTCTTTGTCAGATCCTTCAGCTGGTTTTTCGTTCTCTGGCTTTTTTTCATTTTCTGGTGTTTCATTTTCTTTCTTGTCCTTATCTTCACCAAGAGGTAAATCAGCCATTAAGTCTTCGGACGTTTTACCAAATGCATCATTCGGATTCATAGCGATCCCATCTTGACGAATTTCAAAGTGGACATGGACGCCAGCTTCTTCGTTATACGTATTGCTGCCAGCTTCTCCTAATACATCGCCTTGCTTGACTTCAGCACCTTGTTGCACATCAATTGCACTTAAACTTGAATAATGAGTTTTTAAATCTCCGCCATGATCAATCTCTACTACAAAACCTAGTGCCGAGTCTTTCATAGCTTTTGTTACTGTCCCACTCATTGCAGCAACTACAGGGAATACTTCTTGATCTTTGCTAGCCAAATCAATTCCTTTGTTCTCACGGTAAACATTGTCGAATAACACCAATGCTTGTGCTTGCTCTGATTCATCGGCTTGTGCATCAAAGAAGATACCTACTCGATCGTAATCAGCTTCTTCTTCAACTGGCATATGGACAGATTCTCCAGCAATTGTCACTGGAACTACCGGCTCATCTGTTGCTTGTCCAGGCTCTTCGCTTGGTGTTTGTTCCGGTTCAGCTTGTTCCTCTCCATTTTGCATAAAGAATACAGCACTTAAAAGACCAGCAGCAACAGCTAAATAGACGGCAGGCAATAACCAACGTTTACGCATAAGATTTTGGATCTTGTTTGAAGAATTTTTTTCTTCTTTCATTTCTCATCACCTCTGACAACCATTCTGAGCAAATTACTAGAAATATATACATCGTTCCAATAATTTTTTTTCTAGATTGTTTGCCATAGGCCGCTTCATGAATAAGCGTAGCCATTTTTTCTTAATAAATAGTTAAAAAGCTGCTCTACTATTTATAGAGCAGCAAATCTCCTACTATTCAATTGTTTCCATAGATTCGATCGTGATTCCTTGATAATAGTGTTCAACAATTTCCCGATAGGTTTTGCCTTCCTTCGCCATTCCATTTGCCCCAAATTGCTCATCCCAACGCCATGACCCCATCCCTTTGTTTGAATGACGACATTGCCATTGCTTAAATGCCACGTAAAATCTGATGAGTCTAGACCAAGCGCTTCACGCACTTCTCGTCCTGAAAACGACTTTCCACCAATTTCAACGGAATCAACCCGTTCTCCGTCTGTCCGAGAAATAATTTTCCCAATCGAACCGTCACCTGGAAGTTTCACTTCTAACGCATTCTCAAAAGTCTCAACTGGAACAGTTACCTCATTCGCATAACGAGGTGACTCTTTATCCCATGGACTCGCTACACTTTTTAAATAAGGAATCTCCTGTGTCCAAAAGTCCTCAGCATTTTCCGTAAACCCATTACTTGTAGAGAAAAAGGAAGCTGTTATTGGTTGGTCATTAAAAGTCATAATCTCCCCTTCCGTCGAAATGACAGCCGCTTCAACTTTATCCCATCGTTCATCAAACTTGTCCTTCCATATTTCTTTTAATTCGTCTTTACTTTGGAATACTTGATGCTTTACGGTGTCTTCTATAAGAGCACCTTCAGGAACGTTTCGTTCTTCCTGTGCTTTTAACTGTTGAGACATTAAATACGTTCTTGCAGCAAGTGCTTGTGCCTTTAGCGCTTCTCCTTCATATGTTGTTGGCATTTCAGAAGCGACTACCCCGATTATGTAATCGGTTATTGGTACATGTTCAATGGTTTCTTTTTTTGCACGATAGACTGGGATGTCGATTTCTTCCGTTTTTTCCTTTGTTGTTACTGACTCTGACTGTACTTTTGTTTCCTCGGCTTCACTTGTCTTTTCAAGATAAGCCAGTCCAAAACTTGCACCGGCCGTCTCTTTATCATTATCTCCAAATGCAACCATTGCAGCAGGGACAAGCAACACAATTGATACTAGGATCGTCACAAAGGCTATGATTTGTTTCATAGCAGACCTCCTTAAACCAGTGGCTTGGCCATCTTCTCTCTTTTTCAGCAGTACTTCAGTCTCCTCCATCAATCATGATCAAACCGTATACCTTAATCAATATGCCCAGCTTGCTTAAAAAAGAACATACAAAAAAGTACATGCCAATTAACTGACATGTACTTTTTCACTTTTTTTCGTTCAAAAACGACTATTTCCCTGGAAATACGATCAAATCAGTTCTGCCGTTTCAACAACTTCGTTTTCAAACTGTTCTTCAACACGTTCGATGTCAGCTCCAAGTGCTTTTAACTTCTCTGTCAGCTTTACATAGCCACGGTCTAAATGCTTAAGCTCCGTCACACGCGTGTAGCCATCTGCAACAAGACCAGCAACCACAAGCGCAGCACCAGCTCGCAAGTCTGTCGCTCCAACTTCCGCCCCTTGCAAGCTAGTAGGACCCGTTACAATAGCAGATCTGCCTTCAATCTTAATGTTTCCATTCATGCGGCGGAATTCCTCTACATGCATGAAACGGTTTTCGAACACAGTTTCTGTTACAACACTAGTTCCTTCTGCACGAAGCAAGAGAGCCATCATTTGAGCTTGCATATCTGTTGGAAAACCAGGGTGAGGCATCGTTTTAATGTCCACTGCTTTTAATGATTCTGGTCCAATAACACGCAATCCTGTTTCTTCTTCTTGAATTTCAACACCCATTTCCCGCATTTTTGCCACAAGTGGTCGCATATGCTCTGCAATTGCGCCTTCGACAAAAACATTGCCTCCTGTAATCGCTGCAGCGGTCATAAATGTTCCAGCTTCAATTCGATCTGGAATAACTGAATGCACGGCTCCATGAAGGTATTCGACACCATCAATACGAATCACACCCGTACCGGCACCTCTAACCTTTGCACCCATTGCATTTAAATAATTCGCTAAATCGACAATTTCCGGTTCTTCTGCTACATTCTCAAGAATAGTTGTGCCTTCAGCAAGAACAGCAGCCATCATAATGTTCTCTGTAGCTCCTACACTTGGGAAATCAAGATATACTTTTGTTCCTTGTAATTTCCCCTCAATGCTCGCCTCAATAAATCCATTTCCAATTTCTACAGTGGCGCCCATCGCTTCGAACCCTTTTAAGTGTTGTTCAATTGGACGTGATCCAATCGCACAACCACCAGGCAAAGCGATTCGAGCGCGACCTACGCGCGCTAAAAGCGGTCCCATTACTAAAAACGACGCACGCATTTTACGCACATACTCAAATGGCGCCTCTGTTTTTAGTGGCCTGTCAGCATGGACAACAAACCGCCCGTCGACGTAATCGACCGCCACATTCAAATTTGTTAACACTTCTTTCATTGTATATACATCTGTTAGCGATGGCACTTCTTCGATTGTGCTCGAGCCTCGCTCAGCCAAAATCGATGCTGCGATGACAGGCAGAACTGCATTTTTTGCACCCTCTACCTTCACGGAGCCGTGCAGCTTTTTGCCGCCACGGACTATTATTTTTTCCAACGTATTCCCCTCCGCGTCTGTTTTTTGTCTCTTCTATATCATCAATATTCAGTCGTAATTATAGGCGTTCCTAAAGTTACCGCTGTTCGTGCGCCCAAGTCTGGGTTCTGCCTTAAGGCAACTTGCACATTCATGGTTCTTTCGTCATTTAGAGCAATTCCGCCGCTCCACTCTTCATTATATGCGGACAATGATACAAATGTCCCTTCATTAAGCACTTCCTGCTCAATTGCACCTAGCTCATCTGCATAGTCCTTTGCTTGTTCATATAATGAAACCTCATCCAAATGATCTGTTTCAGCTGTTACTTGGTAAAAAAGCTCAGCATCGCCCAAATCGAATTCGGTAAGGCGTTCCTCAAAGGTATCAAAGTTAAAAACTGTTCCTGCATCATCGGCTATAAGCTCGTACGACTGCTCGAAAACAACGCCATCCTCCATCGGTGAAGCAAAAAACTTTATTTCTTCACGTAAGCCGTCGGTAGACGCATTTGTAAACACTGCACGTAAATAATGCTCATCCGCTTGTGCAGAGATACGTTTAAAAGATGGATAATCGGATTCAAATTCACTGATCAGCTCAGAAAAAGTACCTTCATATTGCTTTTCTGTTCCCTTAGCACGAACATGCCAACCTATAGCGTCTAATTTTTCTTGCTCAGTTAAAGAAGCAATAGCTTTTACTTGTTCGCTAAAACGTATTTCCGCTGCTCCATTCGAAGCAACATTCATACCCACACAAAGAAACAGGATCAATCCGAGAAAACCGACTGTATACATCTTTTCATGTTTGCTCTCCCCTTTTGGCAGCCATGGCCTTGTTAGTACCATTTTTACCCGTGAGAGAAAAAGCATACATGAAAATGAGTGATCTTATTAACAGTTTTAACTAAAACAAATAAGGAAGGAGTTGAACTGCTTGAAAATAATCAAGAAAGAAACGAGCGATCAAATAACCCAGCGCTAGCGCACATATGACTTTTAATGCGGCAGCCTGCTTGCTCTTAGGATTTTTAACGAATAGATCGAAGCGAAATGACTGCAAAGCCCACCAAGCAAGTCCTAGACAAAGAAGATTCACGACAATATGTATGAACGCTTCCAAACCAAGTCCATTCGTCAAAAAATAACCCCTTTTCTTATTGATGGATGCGTTTCGCTGAATGTCAAGCATAAAGTCCGCAATCCAATATCCATCATAACGGATTTGTTTAAAAAAAGCTAGGGTAACATGAACCCAAATTACTAAAGTTCAATTAAAAAATTGTGAACGTTTTGTTACAACTTTTAACTTAAAATCAACAGCTCCGTTCCTAATCAACGTACCCTCTAACGCTTAAGTTCAACCCTAATTTTTCTTTGAAAAATGTCAAAAAACCACCAAAATCAATGAGATTTTAATGGTTTTTTTGACATTTTTATTTATGTTTCGCTACGTTTAAACGCGTTACTGCTCGTTGCAAAGCAATTTCAGCACGCTTTTTATCAATATGCCCACCATTGTCGTTTAACCGATTTTCTGCACGCTCTTTCGCTTTGGTAGCTCGATCTTCATTGATCTGTTCTGGACGCTCTGCTGCTTCAGCTAAGATCGTGACTTGATCAGGTCGAACCTCAATGAAACCGCCAGTGACAGCAACTTGTTCTTCCTTGCCATCTTTGATAAAACGAGCAGGTCCAGCTGTTAGCGGGGAGACGAGCGGAATATGTTTGGCTTTAACCCAAGTTCTCCTTCAGTCGTCTTGACAACGACAAGCTCTGCATCGCCCGTATAAACGGCTCCATCTGGAGTAACGACACTTACTTGTATTGTTTCCATAGAACCCCTCCTCTTGTCGCAATCATGCTAGAAAACAATATGCTGTTTCCTAGGCAAATGATTAGGCCATTTGCTTCGCTTTTTCTACAACTTCTTCAATGCGGCCCACTAGACGGAACGCATCTTCCGGAAGATCGTCATATTTGCCTGCAAGAATGTCCTTAAAGCCTTGGATGGTTTCTTTAACAGGTACATAAGAACCTGGCTGTCCAGTAAACTGTTCAGCAACGTGGAAGTTCTGAGATAAGAAGAACTGAATACGGCGCGCACGGGCAACAACCAATTTGTCTTCCTCAGATAATTCTTCCATACCAAGAATCGCAATAATATCTTGAAGCTCACGGTATTTCTGTAATGTCTGTTGAACCCCACGGGCAACACTGTAATGCTCGTCCCCTACTACTTCAGGAGAAAGGGCACGTGACGTTGATGCCAACGGATCCACCGCAGGATAAATCCCTTGCTCTGTTAGTTTACGCTCAAGGTTCGTTGTTGCATCTAAGTGAGCAAACGCTGTCGCAGGAGCTGGATCTGTATAGTCATCGGCAGGTACATAAATCGCTTGGATCGATGTAACTGACCCTTTTTTCGTAGATGTAATACGTTCCTGTAATTGACCCATTTCTGTTGCAAGCGTCGGCTGGTAACCTACCGCTGACGGCATACGCCCTAGAAGTGCAGATACTTCTGAACCAGCTTGTGTAAAGCGGAAAATGTTATCAACGAACAAGAGTACATCAGCACCTTGGTCATCACGGAAGTACTCAGCCATCGTAAGGCCTGTAAGTGCTACACGCATACGTGCACCTGGAGGCTCATTCATCTGACCAAATACCATTGCCGTTTTCTTAATAACGCCTGCTTCAGTCATTTCATGATACAGGTCATTTCCTTCACGTGTACGCTCACCAACACCGGCAAATACTGAAATACCACCGTGTTCAAGCGCAACGTTGTTGATTAATTCTTGAATAAGTACCGTTTTACCTACACCGGCACCACCAAAAAGACCGACTTTACCACCTTTTGTATATGGTGCAAGTAAATCAACAACTTTGATACCTGTTTCAAGGATTTCAGTTGTTGTCGTTAGTTCTTCAAAGCTTGGTGCTTCACGGTGAATTGGATCACGGCGAACACTAGCTGGAACTGGTTCTTTTAAATCAATTTCTTCTCCAAGGACGTTAAATACACGACCAAGCGTTTCATCGCCTACTGGCACGGAAATTGGAGCACCTGTATCTTGCGCTTCTGTACCACGCATCAATCCATCGGTTGAACCCATCGCTACTGTGCGGACCGTATCATTTCCAAGGTGAAGCGCAACTTCCAACGTCACTGTAACTTCAACAGCGTTGTTTACGCCGCCTACTTGAACCACTTTCAGCGCGTTATTGATTTGCGGAAGCTGTCCACTTGGAAACTTAACGTCTACGACCGGTCCTGTAATTTGAATAATACGGCCTGTTGACATTCTATTCCCTCCTGCTTAAGTTCATTTTCGTTCTATTCGAGAGCGGCTGCACCGCCGACAATTTCTGTAATCTCCTGCGTAATTGCGGCTTGGCGCGCTCGGTTATAAGAGAGCGTCAAATCATCAATAAGCGAGGAAGCATTATCTGAAGCTGCACTCATCGCAGTCATTCTTGCGCCAAATTCACTTGCCTTCGCATCAAGCAGCGCTCCGTAAATCAAGCTCTCTGCGTAACGCGGCAATACGGTTTCAAGAATTTCCTGTTCAGATGGTTCATATTCATACAAACTGCCGCTGCTCGTTTTTTCGTTCTCATCCGTAGACGTCAATGGTAGCAATTTTTGCTCCGTTACCGTCTGCGTCATTGGTGAAACGAAATGGTTATACCAAATATAGAGCTCATCAAAAATTCCATCAGCAAACATTTCAACCGACGTTTTCGCTAGCCCGCTAATGTCTGCAAAACCTGGTTGATCTGGCACTTCAATCATCTCTTGGATGATTGGTTGCTTACGTGTACGCAGCAAATCCCGTCCAATTCGACCAAGAACAATAATTGCATACTCATCCGTTGATGCATGTCTTGATTGAATTGTTTTCATCATATCGCGCAAAAGTCCTGAGTTATAACCACCAGCAAGACCTGTATCTGATGTGATAAGAATGTAACCTGTTTTCTTAACAGGACGTTCTTCCAACATTGGGTGGCTGACATTACTGCCCGCCTCCGCCATATTGCTCACGACCTCACGCATTTTCTTTGCGTATACTTCATAGCTTTGAGCTTTTTCTTGAGCCCGATTTAATTTCGCAGCCGATACCATTTGCATCGCCTTTGTAATCTGTCGGGTTTTTTTCGTTGAATTGATTCTGTTTTTTATATCGCGCAAAGAAGCCATCTGTTCACCGCCTTTCTGAGCAAAACTAGAAAAATGTATTTATTCGTTCGAGCTACAAAGCCTTTTTTGAATGATGCAATTGCTGCTTTCAAATCGCTTTCTTCTGGAAGATTTCCAGTTGTGCGGATATGTTCAAGCAGTTCATTATTATTGCTCTCAAGGTAAGTGAACAACTCTGACTCAAAGCGTAAACAATCTGATACAGGCACATCATCTAAATATCCTTTAGTAAGTGCGTAAATGATTGCTACTTGTTTCTCAACTGAAAGCGGTTGGTTTAGATCTTGTTTCAATAACTCAACTGTACGTTGACCGCGACCTAAACGCGCTTGAGTGGAAGCATCTAAATCAGATCCAAACTGGGCGAATGCTTCTAGTTCACGGTAAGCAGCTAAGTCAAGACGAAGCGTACCAGCAACTTTCTTCATCGCTTTAATTTGAGCAGAACCACCAACACGAGATACAGAGATCCCTGGGTTAACGGCTGGACGCACACCTGAGTGGAACAAATCAGATTGTAAGAATACTTGTCCATCAGTAATCGAAATAACGTTTGTTGGAATATAAGCAGATACATCCCCTGCTTGTGTTTCAATAAATGGAAGAGCAGTAATTGATCCGCCACCTAAATCATCATTTAACTTTGCAGCACGTTCAAGTAAACGAGAGTGCAAGTAGAATACATCCCCTGGGAATGCTTCCCGACCTGGAGGCGACGAAGCAAGAGTGACATTTCACGATAAGCCGCTGCTTGTTTTGAAAGATCATCATAAACAACAAGCACGTGCTTACCGTTATACATAAACTCTTCTGCCATTGAAACACCAGTAAATGGAGCTAAGAATAGCATTGGAGCTGGATCAGATGCACCCGCTGAAACAACAATTGTGTAATCAAGCGCGCCACGTTGGCGAAGTGTTTCAACAACACCCGATACAGTTGATTCTTTTTGCCCGATCGCTACGTATACACAAATCATATCTTGATCTTTTTGATTTAGAATCGTATCAATTGCAATCGATGTTTTACCGGTTTGACGGTCACCGATGATTAACTCACGTTGACCACGACCGATTGGAATCATCGAGTCAATTGATTTAATTCCTGTTTGAAGGGGTTCGTGAACAGATTTACGAGCATAACCCCTGGTGCTTGTCCTTCAACTGGACGCGTTTTCGTTGTCGCAATTGGACCTAGACCATCAATCGGTTGACCTAGTGGGTTAACAACCCGTCCAAGCAATTCTGCGCCAACTGGCACTTCCATGATACGTCCAGTACGCTTAACCTCGTCCCCTTCACGAATGTCGCTATACGGCCCTAAAATAATAATACCAATGCTATCTTCTTCAAGGTTTTGAGCCATGCCCATTACACCGGTTGAAAATTCAAGTAGTTCTCCAGCCATCACATTATCTAAACCATAGGCAGTAGCAATACCATCCCCAACGCGAATAACGGTACCTACATCTTGAACGTCTACACTCGTTTCATATTGGTCAATCTGCTGCTTAATGAGCGAGCTGATTTCTGTCGCTTTAATGCTTGCCATTCGTTTTCACCCCTAACTGACAAATTCTTAATTTCCTGCAAGAAGGCCCTTTTCAAGACGATCAAGCTGACCTTTTACACTACCATCAAAGACACGGTCACCGACACGGACTTTGATGCCTCCAAGCAATTCTTTGTTCACAATGTTGTTGATTTCAAGTGTCCGCTTCCCTACTTTTGGAGCAAAGACAACAGCAACTTGTTGTTTTTCATCATCGGAAAGAGGTTTGGCTGAATATACATTCGCTCGGCAATTCCCTTTATCTCATCATTAAGTTGTTTATATTCTTGAGCCAACTCAGGAATAATCGTAAACCGTCCAAGCTCCAATAAACGTGAGATTGTTTTAAAAACCGTTTGATGTACGTTGTTTTCAAACGAACGCGTAAGCAGCTCTTGCTTTTGCTCAAGAGGCAATCCAGGCAACCGGAGTACTTTAAGCAATTCTGGCGTTTCATTAAATACCTCACGCACGAGTTCAAGATCGCTTTCGAATTGGTCTACTTGCCCTTTTTCTTGACCTAACTCAAAAAGAGCAACAGCGTAACGATTGGCTACCGCTTTGTTGCTCATAGCTCTTCGCCCGCTTGTTTAAGATACTCTTGGACAAGCTTATCCTGCTCGCTTGCATCAAGTTCTTTCTCAATCACTTTTTGCGCAATCAATACAGATAGAGAAGCAACCTGTTCGCGAAGAGCAGCAACAGCTTGTTCTTTTTCATTTTGAATTTCAGCCAACGCTTGCTGATGAACACGAGCAGCTTCCTCTTTAGAGGCACGGACAATTTCTTGACCTTGCTGTTCGCCAGCTTTCTTAGCATTTTCAACCAATTCTCTTGCTTCAACGCGAGCAGCCTTCATCTCTTCACGCTGTTCTTCGATCATCTTTTCTGCTTCTTTACGGTTGCGTTCAGCAGAATCGATTTGTTCGTTAATCATATCTTGACGTTTTTGCATTACGCCTAGAAGTGGTTTTAAGGCAAATCTACTTAATAAGAAAAGTAATACAGCGAACGCTGCTAATTGGTAGAGCGCCGTTCCCCAATAAATATCCATCTTAACACCCCTTACTCAGAAGTTTTCTCTTACATAAGTAAAGGCGAGAGGTTCTATTTAGAACGCTATCGCCTCTCAAAATACTGCTTCGTTCAATTACCTTGTTAATCGTTAAACTACAAATAGAAGTAGTAAAGAAACAACTATGGCGATAATCGGAACAGCCTCTGCTAATGGAACACCGATAAACATTAGTGTTTGTAGCGTACCACGTTGTTCTGGTTGACGTGCAACCCCTTCTAGTACTGCTTTAACGATAATGCAACGCCAATTGCGCCTCCAATGGCAGCAAAACCTGCTGCTAAACCTGCTGCTAGATGTGTGTAACCAACTGCATCCATCATTTAAAAATCCTCCTTGATATTAATTAGTTTTTATAAAAGCGCTCTGTATGAGCAGGAATTAATGTTGTTCAACTTTATGCGACATATAAACCATTGCTAGCATAGCAAAAATGTATGCTTGAATCGATCCGATAAAAATACTAAAAGCTTGCCATACCATTAAAGGCATGAATGCAAATGCTCCCCATAACAGGCCACTTGTTCCTAGCATAACGATTAGAATCATCAAAATCTCTTTTGCAAAAATATTACCGTATAATCGCATTCCAAGCGTCAAGAAATTGGATATTTCTTCTATAATCTTGAAAGGCAGCAAAAACCATTTTGGTGTTATAAACCCTTTAGCATACGCATTTAACCCTGTTATTTTCAGACCATATATATGGGTTAAAATCACAACAAAACCAGCCATAGTTAGAGCTAATAAAGGGTCAGAAGTCGGTGACTTCCAAATGACTTCGTGATCACCTTTCACTAACTCGAAAGGAATCCCCATCATGTTCGCAACAAATACATAGAATAAAAGGGCATAGGCTAAAACAATAAAACGTCCGCCTAATTTCCAATCCATGTTAGCTTTGATAATCCCTCTAACAAAATCCAAGACCCATTCTATAAAGTTTTGTAAACCAGTGGGTCGCATTGCAAGTTTTCTGGCACCAATTACAGTAATTACAAAGACGATCACCATAGCTATAGTTGTAGTAACAATAGTGGTTCCATTAAACCGAAGCCCAAAGACTTCCCAAATCATACTTTCATGACCGAGCATAATTATTTCACCTCTTTCGCCTTAAAGCTTTTGACTATCATATCCAACATCATAATGGCATACATCAACCCCAGACCAATCACTACCGCTATAATATGAAATCGTTCTGGGTATTGAATGGCGACCCAAATGGCTGTGATGGCAAGGAAAATCCTGAATACAAACCCCAAGCTTGCTAAAATCATAAAGGGCCATTTAGATGGCGCGTGAATTCCGCCGATGATGTGTGCATTACGATAGGTTGTCCATAAATTCAAAAAACTGATTGAAAAGCCTAGAATTAAACCGAGGAAAATTGATTGGAAAGGTGTGATAAAAAATCCTACTAAAAACACCATGACCGTTAGAACCGCAATCAAAAAATAATACTTCATTTTTGATTTCAACAAATGAGGGCTGCTTGCCTTTTCAGACATTTAGTCATCGTCTCCTAAAAAGGGCTGAACGACTTTGGAGATGCTATATGTGCTCATAAACATACCGAACAACAAACAACTGATTAAAAAAACCGGTTCTACCCCAAACAATTTATCGAGCCACAAACCAAGGAACAAGCCTCCGACCGTACCTCCAAGCACACAGGACGTAATAGTTGAAACCAGCATAAAAGCCCGCATTGGATTCTTTCCTGGTTTTGACAATGAAAACGACCTCCATTGCAATAGAAACACTGTACAATACACTTATGTAACCCTTATCATGGTAACCCTTTGTAATCGTACAATAGCAGGTTTCCTCTGTCAACGAATTTTGGCAGGAAATAAAAAGAGTTACAAAAGAACTACTCATTGTTCACACAACTGTCATATCATTCCCAATTTATAGAGACTCCATGACAGCAAAGAGGTTTGAGTCTTGTATTTTTTCGCCCGAATGCCCATTTTTAACCAGTTTTTATATTCAAAGAAGTTCTTTCATAAGCAGATAAATTGACAAGTCATTTTTGTTATGTAATTAAACACATCGGAAATTCAAACCGTTGCTTCAGACCACAAAAAATCGCCCCAAAGATTTATCTTTGCAGCATTTTGAGGTCAATTTTAGTTGGAAATGCTTGAAGTCTTATATCTAGACAGCGACTTCATGTGATTTCATGAGTTTTTTAAAACTGTTCACATAACTTTCATGGATATTCGCAGGTCTTGTGATCGAACCAAGGAGCCAACCCACTAGCAACACACTTGCGATACGGCAACGCTAGACAACCTTTTCTCTCATTCGCTTTTCACATAGTAACCACTTGGAGGGGTCTGTTGTACTTTCTTTAACCTTCCACAAGCTTTCTAATACCACATCGACCTTTTTTCGTTCAAACTATAGTGATTTGTATTCTTATTGGAAGGATCCGGCATCCGCGGAAAGCGAAGTGTATGCCGGGAGCGAGGACAAAGC
The DNA here is from genome assembly GCA_001310375.1 of Bacillus sp. JCM 19041. Lineage (GTDB taxonomy): Bacteria > Bacillota > Bacilli > Bacillales > Bacillaceae_D > Shouchella. The sequence continues at coordinate 56,179 of BAXC01000016.1, forward strand.
ACACGCATCGTATCTCCACTCATAAGTAAAAAGCTTGTCGACGATTCCGTTTTTACCGGACTTTGTCGACAAGCCTATGCACCAGAAGTTCATCCCCTTTGCTTCTAACCTTTTATTTTGGTGGGGGCAGAAATTCTTCTCCAATATCAATCATTGTTTCAATTGTATCTTCCGCACCTTCGCTTCGTGCATAAATTAATGCTTTATATCTTCCTGGTTTTACCTTTAGATCTTGCAATTCACCACTAACCATTCCTCGCTCTGATTGTTCGTTTTCTACGAGTGAACCAACATAATGAAACGTGTCAGGATCATACAAGGCGATCCCTGATTCTTCTGCGCCGGCCGGCAAATAATACTCATAATAGTACCCATTTTTTTGATCGCTATGTGCAAACTGAAACGCCATTACGCGAGGGTAATTTGGCTCTTCCATAAATAATACATATGGAATATGGATTTCTTCAGTATCGTTTTTAATGTTAACCGTCCCTGCATGAAGTCCGTTTTGCAATAGAGCTGGATTAATTTCTGCGACAAGCGTGATTTGTTTTCTTTCATTCGCTTCTAATACAACATCTTCAGGGCTTCCCATTCAATTCCATCCAATTCACCAATTGGTGGTTCAATATGGAATGTTTGCTTTTTATTATCTGTATTCTCAACCGTTAGATGCAATTCTCTTTTCGTCTGGCTTGCCTTTTTATCCCACGTCCCAAAAGTTAAAGAACTAGGATAGACAAGCGTC
>BAXC01000017.1 GCA_001310375.1 Bacillus sp. JCM 19041
AGGTAAACAAGACAGAGCGAGTAGGCAACAACACATGGTATCGAGGTACCTTGAATAATCGAACAGTCTGGATCCACGAGACTTATGTAACGGAAAAATCTGTCCCTGTGAGCAACTACACTCCATACCGCATTTCCTTGAAGGACGCTGTGAACCTCCAGCACGGTCCTTACGCCCAAACGGACGCATACACACAGTATGTATCAGCTGATCATGTTAGCCGGGTTGGGAATTCATATTACGTAGATGCGAGCGTGTTAAATGTGCGCAGTGGTCCAGGAACAGCCTATGCTGTTGTTGACCAGTTGCCGAAAGGGACTAGGCTTTCAGTTAGACGGACAACGAATGGTTGGCATCAACTGATGTGGGTGAATGCAAAGAAAGAAGACGTTGAATACTATATGAACCCAATGAATTTCATCAATGATTCACGCCAGCAATTTCAATTCCTTGATCTAGCAAAGACAAGTGGAGTAAGTGCCAACGTGTTGAACAACTATTTGAGTGGAAGAGGTACACTAAGTGGACAAGGTCAAGCGTTTATCGAAGCTGGACGGACACACGGTGTCAATGAAATTTATCTCCTGTCTCACGCACTCCTTGAGACAGGACATGGTTCATCAACGCTCGCGCAGGGTGTTGTATACAATGGTGTGAAAGTGTATAACATGTATGGCATCGGCGCTGTCGACAGTTGTCCAATTGAATGTGGTTCCAAATTTGCTTATGAGCAAGGGTGGGATACCCTCATAAAGCCATTGTTGGAGGTTCTAGTTTTATTGGCAACAATTATGTGAAATCTGGGCAAAACACTTTATATAAGATGCGTTGGAACCCGCAGCGTTTAGTTGAAACGGGAAGGCCTACTCACCAATATGCGACGGATATTGGTTGGGCCTCTAAGCAAGTATATACAATGTATAACTTATATCAAGAAATTGGTGAATACTCACTTGTGCTTGATATTCCGGTCTATCAATAAATAATTTCTAAAAAGTTAGTTCGTTTATTATATAAATATATAGACTATGAGTCCAGAATTCGCTGGACTCATATTTCTTTATTGTTACTTCATCCGAGAAATGAGGAGCTTGTATAGAAAGTGTCAAAAATCGCATGCTCTTTTGATCACATAAAGCGCTTAAAGAAGTAGATTAATAGGTAGAAATTCGTATTTAACTCTCCAGAGAGTAGGTTATTTCATGGTAGTTATTTTGTATGAAACAACAAAAGATGTTTGACATTTAGAAGGTGTCTAATGTCCTTGTATTTGTTATAATTAAATGTAGTTTTTATCAGTATATGAAATAAACGCCATTTCAATAAGGTATTCCTATTTTATTTCGTTGTTTTTTGATGATAGTAAGGAATAAGGTGTTAAAAACTAAGGGTGATTTGTAATGACCAGCTATTTATTTTTAAGCGGTTCCATATCGACCAAGAGCTGGCATACTCATCGCAGAAATCTTGTTTTCTGTCTTTGAAAAGATAGTGAGGAGAGTAGATGAAGGAAAGGAGTGTAGTTAGATACTGTGATGAAATTAAGAAGCGTGGAAGGGCGACTTAATAAAGCAAGCATGCTAGTGGATCAAAAGAAATGGGCAAAGGCGCTTGTTATTTATACTCATTTGTTTAACGATTATTGTACGCCGGCAAGGGAGTTTTCCTCAAGAGCTAACAAATTACTTTTAAAAAGGAAATTTAAAGCCGCCGCCGAAAGCTCTGTTATAGGAGGTACTATTCATCCAGCTGATTTAATTCTAAAAATCCAGCGAACAACAACCTACCTGGCACGGTTAAGATGGCGGAAAGCTATGAATGTTTGGCGAGTAAAAAATCATCATTCAGAGGGACATATCTTTATTATTCTTGCTAGATTCGAATGCCTTCAGCAGTTGGGTAATGAAATGGAAGCAAGAGAGGTGTTAATTTCCGGACATCAGTTATACCCTGAAGATCCTAAACTGAATTTGGTCTTAGGCAAACATTATTTTTCAAAAAAACAATGGGATCAAGTTCCTTTTTTTTTATAAAAAAGCTAAAGAGTACGGTCGGAAATTAGAACCTGAAGAATATGTTGAAGTAGCTACTGCAGAAATAAACAAGAGAGAGATTGAGGCGGCTGATGAGACTGTCCTGTCCGGTTTAACTTTGTTTCCTGATAACAAACACTTGTTATTGAAGGCAATTGAAATTGCTAAAGAAAAAAGGGAATGGAATGTTGTTGTTAAACACTGTACAAAGGCAGAAGCGGTGCTGTATGAAGATGAAAAATTTAATCAAGTGCTCCTAACAAAATCAATTGCACTACAATTCTGTGGTAAGTATAAAGAAGCGAAAGATTGCTTTAATTTCTTTATGGCAAATAATCAATCTAAAAAAGGGGATGGACATAGAAAATTCATTCTCTTCGATAATGGAGATAGTCGAATTGAGTTTTATAAGTATTTAGGTGAAACAAACGGAATTATTCTTACGTTTGATTCTATTAACTTAAATTGGGGTCGTGATCCATTCGGCTATAAATTATTAGCTAAGCAAAATATTGATATTTTATCGCTGAGGCGTCGAAAAGTTGAATTATGCCATCAAGATCTTACAACAGATGACTACTATAAAACGGTAGAAAAGCTCGTAAGTGGATACGAGAAAAAGCTCGCTTACGGATTTAGTTTAGGGGGGTATACATCGCTTTATTACGCTTCAGCCTTGAATTGCGAAATTTTGGCTTTGTCCCCGAGGATCTCTGCCCATCCTATTTTTGGAAAAGGGGAATATCCGAGAGAAAGTTTTACCCATGAGTTAACCTTTCCGTATAATGAGGACATATCTCCTGTTATTGTATATGATCCCAAGGATAAACGAGATAATCGTTTTATAGAAGAAAATATTAAAAGGGCATTCCCACGTGCACGCTATATAAGAACGAATTATTCAGGGCATGCGACCGCACCTTACTTACTTAAAGTTGGAATGTTGAAAACCTATGTATACTGCCTGCTTAATGGAGCCGAGTACCCCAGTGTGAAGAGAGAAAATAATTGTCTTTCTCCCAATTATCTTCGTATCTTGGCATCACACTGCTATAGAAGGGGGAAATTAAAATGGGCGCTTACATTAGTGGACAGGGCTCTTGCTATTGAACCACATAATAAACATGGGCTAAAATTAAGAAAGAATATTCAAGAGAAAATAAAACAAGACAATAAAGCCTTGTTACCTGCTTAGTGATGGGTAATTATTAAAAGATAATAAAATAAAACCCCTATATTTAATGCTATATTAGAATCGTCCTTATCTGCTATAAAAAGACCTTAATAATGTTTCAAAAAGCACCCGACTTTGGGTGCTTTTCTGATCAAGACAAAAATGGTATTTTCATTAAAATGCCCTTGATCAAAATGGCGAAACGTATTGGATAATGATATGATATAAAAGGTGTGATGAGCATCTCTTTTTATACCGATATTTTTTGGGAACATATAATGAATATGTTTAACCAACTAGACCTGTATAAGAATGGTGAGAGTCAAGATTCGATTTAAAAGCAAGAATTTATCCCATCAAGGAGTACAAGCTATGAAAGCCGTTTTACAGTTGCTAAAAGAGCAATATGAGAACAAGCACTTGATTTTTAGGCTTGCGGCGTTTGAGCAGAGAAGCAAGTTCCAGCTTCACTATTTAGGGGCGTTATGGCAATTATTTAGCCCGCTCATGCAAGTCGTTGTGTTTTTTGTTATTTTTGGTTTAGGAATTAGGCAAGGGCTCCAGTGGGAGACACGCCGTTTTTTGTTTGGTTATTATGTGGATTAATTCCATGGTTTTTTATTAGCCCTTCTATTTTACAAGGGTCAAACAGTATTCACCAGAAAATTAAAATGGTCTCAAAGATGAAGTTCCCGGTAAGTGTGTTGCCGTCGATTGTTATTGTTGGAAATTCAATTAGCTTTTTCGTCATGCTCGGAGTTTTATGTATCGTGCTAGCGATATATTCAATATTCTCCGGCGTGTATTTATTGCAACTACCGTATTATATGCTCTGTTTATACGCATTTCTGTATGTATTTTCGATCTTTAGTGCAACAATTGCAACGGTTGTTCGTGATTATTACCAGTTGCTACAAGCGGGAATGCGGATGCTGTTTTTTCTTAGTCCAATTATCTGGGTTCCTAGTGCAATGCCGGAATACCTGCAGCCAATCTTGCAGTTAAATCCTGTTTATTATATCTTGAATGGTTTCCGCGATTCATTTATTGGTGGCACATGGTTTTTTGACAATATTCCTTACATGATTTATTTTTGGTCGGGGATCTTGTTGCTTGCTTTTGTAGGTGCGTATGTGTTTAACAAGTTTAAAAATAGTTTCGTGGATTATTTGTAAAGGGGCTTACATTCATGAACCCTAAAATTAAATTAAAAGGCGTTTCGAAAAAGTATACGCTCTATCATAATAATGTTGAAAAGTTAAAAGCGATGTTTTTACCCAAATTGAGGGAAGCGCAACGAGATTTTTATGCGTTAAAAGACATTTCACTAGAGATCTTTGAAGGGGAAACAATCGGTGTTGTTGGCATTAATGGATCAGGTAAATCAACGATCTCTAATGTTTTATCTAGTGTTATTCCTCCAACCGAAGGTGAGATTGAGATTCATGGTGAAACCTCATTAATTGCAATTAATGTTGGTTTAAACAATAATTTAAATGGATACGAGAATATCGAGCAGAAATGTTTAATGCATGGTTTTAGCAAAGATGAAATTATTGAATTAACTCCTTTAATTGAAGAGTTTGCTGATATCGGCGATTTTATTGACCAACCGGTTAAGAACTATTCTTCGGGAATGAAGTCACGTCTTGGTTTTGCTATTTCTGTTCATACGAATCCCGATATTATGATTGTAGATGAGGCTTTATCCGTTGGTGATAAAACATTTTACCAAAAGTGTAAAGATAAGATCGATGAATTCAAAGCTCAAAATAAAACGATCATTTTTATTAGTCATAATGTAGGTGAAATTAAAAACCTATCAGATCGAGTTCTTTGGCTTCATAATGGTGAAGTGCGCGCATTCGGGGAAAAAGAAGAAGTCATTAAAGACTATGAACAGTATATTAAGTGGTTTAACAAGCTTTCTAAGAAAGAAAAAGAAGATCATAAGGACGAGTTAAAAAAGAAGCGTTCTTTGGCTCCTGAAAATGTACAAGCGGACGAGGAAGAGGATCGACCATATGACCCGGATCAAGCTCCGTTAAGAAGCAGTAGGGGGAAAAAAAGCAAAGGCAATAAGCAAGAAACAGATAAGAAGCGAGTTGGGCATGCGGCTCTGTTCTTCGGTCAGCTTACGTTGTATCTTGGGGTTTTTCTTGTTGCTGCTTATTTTTTAGCGATCCCATCTTTTATGGAAGCCATTGGTATTAGCGAACCAGAGGAAGAAGTAAAAGTTGAAGAAACAGTTGCCACAGAAGAAGAAGTGGAATCAGAGATCACAATGTACGACGAACCAGTGCCGGCATTTGTGCAAGCGGTGGAAGCGACTTTATATGAGAACAATGAATTATCAGAGTCTGTTCTAACACTGCCGTTTGGAACATCAGTGGAGATCATTGGAGAGACTGATGGTGGAGAGATCGTTGCTGCCATAGTTGATGGAAACGAGTCGTTTATTGCTTTAGATGATGTTGTTTTATTTTCAGAGGATGAAGTAGAACAGTTGGAATGGGAAGCGGTCAGTGAAGGGTTTGAACCTCAGTTCAGCGGATCAATTGAGTACTTTATTGCCTTTTTAGGTGCAAACCATGTAGAAACGGATGCAGGGTTTAATCAAAGTGGAACAACGAAATCACCGGATGAACTAGGTTACACGTATTCATCTTATCCGTATGGTTTTAGTTACAAAGTAGATGATACTGGTATGATTGAAGGCATATTGGCAGAGTTTGAAGGTTCGGGAATGGAAATGGATCAGGAGACTGTTTATCAGTTGAATAACAATTACGTCCTGTTTAATACTGAAGAAAACCTTGCTTATTTTTTTTACAGTAGAATAGAGAAAAGGAGCCGTTCAAATGAATGGCTCCTTTTTTGTTCGTATAATTACAAGTTGACTAAGAAAATGAAGTTGATGATAGTAGTGGAGGTGAATGAGTTATACTAGATGGAGGAGATATGAATTCGTGAAAATAAGCATGATAAAGGAGAAATAATAATGGAAAATGAGGAGTTTTTAACAGAGTTAGTGCAAATTCCTTCCCCTTCAGGACATGAAGCGGAAATACAAAAAAAAGTGGCTTCAGTATGTAGAACCATTTGCAGATAATGTATCTGTAGATCATTCAGGAAATGCAATAGCTGCAATAAATCCTGATGCACCGTTTAAGATTCTTTTAGCAGGCCATTGCGATGAGATCGGTTTTTTAATCAAATCAATTGACGAAAATGGCTATCTCTACGTTGAAAAGCTTGGTGGAATTAGCCATAAGCCAGCTTTAGGTATGGAAGTACAGGTGCTTGGGACAAAAGGGTCGGTTTCTGGTGTGATTGGGACGAATGCAGAACATCACGGGGGAGCAGATGATAAGTTCTCTATTGATGATCTATTCATAGATTGTGGGGCAAGCTCTGCTCAGGAAATAAAGGAATATGTTCAGGTTGGTGACCCTGCTGTTTATCAAGTCGCACCAAAAAGATTAATGGGTGAATGCTTTAGTGCCAGGGGACTTGATAATCGGACGGGCGCTTTTATTGTTGCAGAGGTATTGAGGCGTTTACATCAAAAAAGACCAGATGTTGGCGTATATGCTGTAAGTACAGTTAATGAAGAAACGAATATGGGCGGTGCTTATTTCGCAGGCGCTGGTCTACAACCAGATCTGGCAATTGCGCTTGATGTTACGTTTGCAACGGATTATCCAGCGGTTAGTACCCGCAAACATGGAGATATAAAGATTGGTGGAGGGCCAGTTCTAGCAAAGGGAGCGCCAATTAACTTAAAGGCAAATGCATTGCTAGAGGAGTCTGCAAAAAGATTAAATATGTCAATCCAGTATGAACTAACACCTCGTAATACTGGTACGGATGCTGATCGAATTCGTTTAACTGGAAAAGGAGTTCCAATCGCACTCGTTTCGCTGCCGCTTCGCTATATGCATGCGCCACGTGAAGTCGTGTCGTTAACAGATATGAAACAGGAGATTGAGTTATTGGTCGATTTTGTTCAGAACCTAAGTGGAACGGAAGAGTTACGCCCTGTTATTTGGCCATAAAAAATAAAGGGAGCTGCCTTTAACAGGCAGCTTTCAGACTGAAGAAAAACGCTCGCATACGTAGTCGCTTGGCTCGGTCATATGCTCTTGAACTTCTTGATCGATTCGCATCTTCCCTCGCCGTCGCTCCTAGTCTGACAAGCGTTTCTTTTCAGTCCGGTCAGTTACCGACTGTGTCGACAACCTCCAAGCTGCCCTTACCGGGCAGCTCTCTTTTTGTAGTAAAAAAAGTACATGGATAGTGGCCACCAAAGAATGGCGAAAATCGGATAAACAGCCCAAACCGTTTGCGGAGAAGTCAAAACGTTGACAGTAATAAAAAATATGGAAAAAAGCAATGTGGTTATTATCGAAAAAGCAAATGGTTTTGGTCCAAACTTGATTGATAGCGGCCACCAGAGAACGGCGAAGATCGGATAAATTGACCAAGGTGTCTCGGGTGTTGTTAGTACATTAAGAACAATCAAAAAAACGGTCAAAAGCGTTGTTCCAAGAACTGAGAACCGAAAATGCTTTTTGGCATAAGCAACTGATAATGGCCACCAAAGTACAGCAAAAGTAGGGAAGATTGCCCACGGAAAACCAGGTTCCATGTACATATTTAAAACGGTGTAATAGGCAATGGTTGCTATAGCCGCTACGATAGCGAAAAACGGCTTGGCGGCAGTTCTTCCAACGATCGCAGATAGTGGCCACCAAATGATAGGAAACCAAGCATACATGATCCAAAGGTAATCGGGTGATTCAATGATATTAATAATAAACAATATTGCAATGATGGCACCAGACATTGTAATTGAGTATAAAATGTAACCATTTTTTCTTTTCAAAAGAAGCGATAAAGGACCAAGCAATAAGAATAAAGTAGGATAGAGAGCCCACCACTCACTAGGAGTGGTTAGTGAATTAATAAGTACAAGTATGACTATTAATACGAAGGTGAATGGAAAAGCATGATACTCAACTTTCATTACGCGTTTCCTTTTTTACGACGCCAATAAAAAAACATCGATAACGGCCACCATAATATAGCGAAGGTTGGATAAACAAACCAAATGGTATTAGGCGTGTAGTAAATATTAATAAAAAGAAAAAGACCGATAATAAGTGCGCTACCCCATAATGAATACCAAAGATTCAAACGCATAGTAGTTGCTGGTGTTGGTTGAATATGATTAGGTTGAGGGTGGAATTCTGCTTTTATCTCATCAATGTCACCAAAATCAACAATTGCCTTATTGATTGCATCTTCTTCATCTTTGCCTGCTGCTATTAAGTCTTGGACCTTTTCTTCTAGATTTTCAATAATTTCTTCTTTTATCGATTCAGTTTGCCTTGATTGAGGCACGTTACGAAACAAATGGTTTACATGCGATTCGATGGTTTTCATTCACTTATCTCCCCCAAAAAAATTTCGAGTATTGTTTTTAGTTCCTGCCATTCAGAAGCTGTGGTATGCAAATACGCTTTTCCTTGTGTTGTGATCGTGTAGTATTTTCTTTTGCCTCCATGTGAACGTTCTCCGTAAAAAGAGCTGATTAATGCTTTTTTCTCTAATCGTTGGAAGACGGCATAAAGTGTGCCTTCTTTTATTTCAAACTTGCCTTTGGTCCGTGCCCCTATTTCTTTTGATATTTCATAGCCATAGCTATCTTTTTCAGCAATTAAGCTTAAGATAATGGAGTCGACATGACCCCTTAGAATATCACTGCGAATACGAGTCACCTCCATCTGTAAATTACTCTATCTGCATGAGTACTGTCTGATAGAGTAATCATATCGTCAATTACTCTATCTGTCAAAGTAATATTTTTTGTTTATAAAGATCGTTGACTAATCGATATTGAAAAAGGCTTAGAGTGTTAAACTCTAAGCCGGTCAGTCAGTTAAGTTTAGAATTAAATCGATGTATATCCCCCATCAACAAGAAGCAATGAACCAGAGATAAATGAAGCATCTTCGCTTGCTAAGAAGAGAGCCGCTTTTGCAACTTCTTCTGAAGTGCCTAAACGACCCATTGGATGCAAATCAATTAAAGCTTGCCGTGCTTCTCCCTGTGCTTTATTAATTAAAGGTGTATCGATATAACCTGGTCCAATCGCATTCACACGAATGCCTTCTTTGCGTAGGTAGCTCTTAATGTTTGGGTGAGAAGCTCCCTCTTTAATAAGAAAGAAACAGAAGATAAAGCGAATCAAGAAGAAAGAATTTTAGAAAAAAACATAACCCTATTGAAAAAGCGCTTACAATTGAATTATAATGCACCTAGATAAACCGATTTAGTAAAACTTCTTTTTTTACTAAATCGGTTTAGTATACAAGTGGAGGAGTAAAGATGGCTGGAATAACGATGCTTGATGTGGCAAAAAAAGCGGGGGTTTCAAAAAGTACAGTATCGCAATATTTGAATAAACGATACAACTACATGAGCGAAGATACAAAGGAACGAATCTCCTCGGCAATCGAAGAACTTGGCTATAGTCCGAATGGGGTGGCAAGAAGCTTACGTCAGAAAAAGACCCAGACCATTGGTGTCATTGTCGCCAACATTTTGCATGCGTTCTCAACAGAGGTGATTCGTGCGATAGAGGACACATGCCACAACCATGACGTCCATGTCATTGTTTGTAATGCGGATGATGATCCAAAAAAAGAAAAACGTTATGTCGAGATGTTACGAGCCAAGCAAGTGGATGGCATGATTGTATTGCCAACAAGTGCCAATGCAGAACTGTTTAATGAGTTGCTTGATCAAGCGTATCCGCTCGTGTTTTTAGATCGAATTCTTGCGGATGTACCAGTAAATACGGTTTTGTCAGACAATGAAAAAACGGTTCGACTTGCTGTAGAAGCTCTTGTTGAAAAAGGTTATAAAAGAATAGGAATGATTCTTCCGCCTATATCCGAAGACATCACGCCACGTTTAGAACGAAAAGAGACATTTGAAAAAGTGATAACGGAATTAAGTCTTGAAGAAAGTGGATCGCGGGTTGAAGCTGTTCCTTTGTCGGGAGTTGAGCAAGCATTAACTGGGATGTTAAACCTTGAACAACCGATTGATGCTGTCATTGCGGGGAATGATTTAGTGTTACATGAAGTGCTTCGCTTCGTAAATAAAAAAGCGATTAACATTCCAAAAAGCCTTGCTCTTATAGGAATTGATGAAGTTGACTTTGCTGAATTTTTAAAACCCCCACTAACAACAGTTGCCCAACCAACATTTGCGATGGGCCATAAGGCTGCAGAACTACTTCTATCAGAAATTAATAAAGGCGGTCTGCAACAAAAAGTCGCGGTTTACCGATTTGAACCATCAATGAACAGACGAGGTTCGTTTTAAGGAAAGGGGACATCGATGTGAAAAAAAAGAATGTGCTTATAGCTGGAACACTGGTACTAATCGTTAGTGGTTGCTCGAATACAGAAGTGGTGTCGGAGAGTGACCCAGGTGATCCTCAGAAATTGATTTTAGCAACACAACTTGATGCAAACAGTCCGTATGCTGTTGGATTTGAAGCTTTTAAAGATGCGGTTGAAGAAGAAACTGGAGGCACGGTAACTGCAGAAATTCATACGAATGGCTCTCTTGGTGGAAATGAAGATGCTCTTTTGCAAAGTATCGCGACAGGTGGAGTTGATATGGCGGTTGTTTCTCCTGGTTTCATGACACAAGTATTAAGAGAAGTTGATCTATTTTCATTGCCTTATTTGTTCACAAGTTATGACCATTGGGAACGTGTTGTTGATGGTGAGATTGGTACAGAAATGAGCAACATGATTGAAGAAGGTACCAATTTGCAAGTATTGGGGTATTGGACAGCTGGTGTTCGAAATTATTATGGCGCAAAACCGGTAAATGAGGTGGCTGACTTACGTAATGTGAGTATCCGTACACAAGATTCGCCAGCCATTCAAGATAGTTGGTCAGCACTTGGAGCAATTCCAACAAGTGTTGCATGGGATGAGATGTATCAAGCATTGCAAAACCGGGTTGTTGATGCATCGGAGAATGATTTTACAAACATTTATCAATCGAGCCACCATGAAGTAACTCCTTACCTTACCTTAACGGAACATGATTTTACAACTCGCTTCTTCTTAACATCGGATATTGTAATGGAGCGTTTTTCAGAGGATGAACAAGCGGCGATTTATGCTGCTGCGGAGTTAGCAACGGAAGCTGCGCGGGAGGCGGACAAAGAACTGGCAGAACAATCTTTGGCACGTCTTGAAGAAGAAGGAGCCGTAGTAAATGAAATTGATACAACGCCATTTATCGAACAAACAGAACCTATTCGTGAAGAGGCAGCACTAGATTTAGAAGCAGAGGATTTGTTTAAGGCAATCCGTAGTTTAAGTGATTAGAGAGGAGAAATCAAAATGAAAACGTTCTTAAATGGTATTGAATACTTATTTATGCGCGCAGCTGCTGTTTTTTTTGTTGGTTTTGTTGCTTGCATCTTTTTGCAGCTGCTTTCGCGTTATGTACCAAATATAACGATTTTATGGGCAGCTGAAGTAGCAACCTATGCGTTTATCTGGACCGTTTTTTTAGGAGCGGCAGTGATGGTAAAACATCAGGAACATTTTAAAATTGATTTTCTATTCGATAAAATGGAAGGGTTTTCTTTGCTTGTAGTTAAAATGATCAGCCATGTATTAATAGGCGCATTTGGATTAATGATGGCGATTAATGGTGCGGAGCTGGTTCAACTATTCTGGGACTGGACGGTTAACACATTGCCAGAGCTTCAACAAGGCTATTTGTGGCTGGCGTTACCTGTGTCGGGTCTTGGTATATTATTGTTTTCGATTGGGAACGCAGTTGATGATATACGGTCGTACGCTACGGATAAAGGAGGTGAAGCTCTGTGACTGGCGTAATTCTTGTTGCTCTTTTTATCGGGCTCCTGTTTTTAGGTGTTCCGATCGCATTTACACTAGGAATTGTTGCATTTGTAGGCATTTGGCTGCTCGATTCGTTACCAATGCAAGTGGTCGTACAGAGTATGTTCACAGGACTTGAATCATTTATTTTACTAGCTGTCCCACTCTTTATTCTTGCTGCAAATATTATGAATCAAGGGCAAATTTCTGAGCGATTAATTAAATTGGCTGTTTCCATGGTTGGGCATATTCGAGGTGGTTTGGCGCAAGCGAATATCGTTGTTTCCATGTTTTTTGGTGGAATTTCAGGATCAGCAAGCGGATACAGCAGGTGTCGGCAAGATTTTAATACCAAGTATGATAAAAGAAGGTTATACGAAAGAAACTGCTGTTGGTACAACCGCTGCCTCATCAACTATGGGCATGTTAATCCCTCCGAGCATTCCAATGGTTGTGTATGGCAGTGTTACAAGCGTATCCGTTGGACAAATGTTCATGGGCGGTGTCATTCCTGGTTTGTTAATGGGTGTGGCAATGATGGCACTCGTTGGTTTTGTTTCCCGCAGACAGAATTACCCTCGTCACACAAGGGTAAGTGTAAAAGAGATTGGTCGACAATTTTTAAAATGTGTTCCGCCTTTATTGACACCTGTCATTATTCTTGGCGGTATTATTGGTGGTTTTGTTACCCCTACGGAAGCTGCTATTATTGCGTGCTTATATGCACTGATCTTAGCGATGTTCGTGTACCGGACAATAAAGTTAAAAGACTTACCAGATATATTATTTGATACGATTAAGCTGAGTTCTTTGACGTTATTTGCACTTGCGACTGCAAGCGCGCTTGGACGTTTATTTAGCTATTATCGTGTTCCAGATATGATTGCTGGTTTCTTTGAGAGTACATTCTCGAGTGTTGGACTATTCTTGTTAGCGGTCATCTTGCTTTTCTTATTTGTAGGTATGTTTTTAGATGCAATTCCCGCGATGATTTTATTTGTGCCAATTGTACTGCCAGCCTCACAAGCGCTTGGTGTTGACCCAGTCCACTTTGGTATCGTCATTGTTATGTGTCTCGCGGTTGGAATGATTACACCACCATATGGTCTATGCATGCTACTAGCAAGTTCCATTGCTAAGCTTTCGGTAAGTCGTTCAATTGTCGCGTTACTACCGTATGTTGCTGTTATCATCGTAACCATTATTATTGTTGCGTTTGTACCTAATTTGGCGTTATGGTTGCAGGATTTTTAGAATAAGGTGAAATGGAAGTGTTAAAATGGATACATATAAAACAACAGCACTCGTTTGCATTGAAGAAGTGAGGGCTGTATTGGATCAAGTAAAAGAGCAGGAACTTTCTGCATTTGCTGAGGCGCTAACAAAAGCAAAACGGATTTTTATAAGTGGAGATGGACGATCTGGACTTATGGGTAAAGCAATTGCTATGCGTCTAATGCATGCGGACTATAACGTGTTTGTTACAGGGGAAACAATTACGCCAAGCATTAAAGATGGGGATTTGCTTGTGCTTATATCTGGTTCAGCAACTGGTAATACAGCAACTGACCTCGTGCAAAAAGCAATCAAAGCAGGCGCCGAAACAGCATTGGTTACTGCGAATCCAGACAATGAAGTCGGGAGGTTGTGTAAGTCAACATTGTTTATTCCTGCTGCGACAAAACAGAGGAAACAGCATGAACCAGCGACCGTTCAGCCATTAGGCAATCAGTTTGATCAAAGTGTCCACTTGTTGCTTGATTCAATTATTGTAAAGCTAACAGCCAAACAACAGGAGGCGATGAGGGCTAGGCATGCGAATTTAGAATAGGGGGCTAACAATGGCAAATTTAAAACGGGCAGCTGCAATAGAGGCAGTTAAGTACGTACAAGATGGTATGAAAATAGGGCTTGGATCTGGTTCAACTGTAAATGAATTTATTCATGTTCTAGGAGAAAAAGTTGCTAATGGTTTAAACGTTCAAGCTGTGCCCGCATCGAAAGCAACAGAAGCACTTGCAGTAGAATTGGGAATCAAATTGATTGAATTCACACAAGACGCGCAACTTGACTTGGCTTTTGATGGTGCTGATGAAGTGGATAAAACGTTGGATTTGTTAAAAGGCGGCGGCGGTTCGCTTGTACGTGAAAAAATTGTTGCAAAAGCTTCAAAAGAGCTATTTATTATCGTCGATGAGAGCAAAATGGTGGATCAACTGGGCGCTTTTACATTACCAGTAGAAATCATCCCATTTGGCTGGAAACCAACTGCGGAGCGAATTAAGGAACTTGGAGGTGTACCCGTTCTGCGGATGGATGGACCAGATCCATTTATTTCAAACAATTATAATGTAATTTTGGATTGTGATTTTGGAACAATTACTGATCCAGCTGGACTGCATACGAAGCTGAAGCAATTAGTTGGAGTTGTTGATACGGCTTGTTTCCGGGTATGGCAAACCGAGTGTTTGTTGCAGGGGAAAATAGCGTGCGCCAATATATAAAGGAGGACGTGGAAAATGAATGATGTCATTACAATTGGAGATGCAATGATTTCATTTAGTCCGAGTTCAACGGGACCACTGAAATTCGTCCAATCCTTTGAACGTCGAGTCGGCGGCGCAGAATTAAACGTAGCAATTGGGTGTGCACGGCTTGGATTAAAATCAGGATGGATCAGCAGATTGGGCAAGGATGAATTTGGCCAACATATAAAGAACTTTGCCCGAGGCGAAGGCATTGATACGAGCGAGGTTGAGCTCGTTGATGGTTATGCGACATCCCTTAACTTTAAAGAGATTATGACAAATGGGGCTGGACGTACTTTTTATTATCGAAACCCTTCTCCAACGGAAACGTTGTTGCCAGAAGATCTTAATCCGCATTTTTTTAAACAGGCAAAAATCTTACATCTAACCGGAATATTTCCAGCTGTTTCATCAACAAATATGGACGTGACGAGACGTGCGATTCAATTAGCAAAAGAGCATGACGTTAAAATATCGTTTGACCCAAATATTCGTTTAAGGCTTTGGGATAAAGAAGAAGCCCGTCGCGCTCTATATCCGCTTTTAAGAGATGTAGACCTTTTACTTGCAGGTGATGAGGAAATGGAAATGATGCTGGGGACAAGTGATCAGAAAGAAATTCTTAAACAAACGGCCGAACTTGGAATCGAACTTGTTGCCATTAAGCAAGGGGAGCGCGGCTCAATTGGCAGCTATGAGGGAGAAACAGCTCAAGTAAATGCAGTGTCTGTCGATAAAGTCGCCGATACGGTCGGTGCTGGAGATGGCTTTGATGCTGGTGTGATTTATGGCTATTTGCAAGGCTGGGAACTTGAGCAAATGCTTGCTTTTGCCAACACGATCGGCTCAATGGTTGTTGGAGTTGTTGGTGATAATGAAGGGCTGCCTTATTTGGAAGAAGTGCGTGCACAGATGGGCGAGCTTAAACGAATTGAACGTTAAAAGAAAGGAGTTAGATCGATGAAGCTTCAGCTTGCCTTAGATCGGCTTAATTGGGATCAATGTTTTCAATTGGCTGATGAAACAAGGGAATATGTTGATATTATTGAAATTGGCACAGGAGTTATTAAAGAATACGGCATGGAAATTGTACGTGAAATGCGGGATTTCTTTCCAAACCATAGCTTGCTCGCGGATATGAAAATTTGTGATGCAGGTAAGCATGAAGCTAGGCAAGCGTTTGCGGCGGGAGCAGATATTGCCACCGTGATGGCTTTTGCTCCAGATGCGACTGTGCGTGAGACCATTCAGACAGCAAATGATATGGGGAAAGAAATGATGGTTGATTTACTTGGCGTGACGCAAAAAAAAAAGACTAGCGGAGTTGGAACAACTCGGAGCCAGATATGTCGGTTTGCACATCGGGAAGGACCAGCAAAAAAATGAAGGACTTACCTCTACAACTTTTCAATTAATTGAAGGATTTCATTTTAAAATAGCTGTAGCTGGTGGTGTGACTTTTGAACAGTTGCCAACTATTTTGCAGGATGCCCCTGACGTCTTGATTGTCGGAAGTGGAATAGTGAAAGCTGAAAAGCCAATTTTTGCGGCAAGAAGATTTAAGGAAACGATAAGCTAGCTTAGTTATAATTAAGCTTCATGCTCTAAATATTTATTAAGACTAGAATGATTATTTTGATCATTCTAGTCTTAAATCGTTGCATTATGCTATACTTACGACATCTTGTTACGAACGGAGCGATCATCCAGTGTAATGTCCCCCCTTAAAATAGATAATTAAATATTTTAGGGGGACGTCTGTGATGATGCAAAACGGCTTTCGGCATCTTTTGATCGGTCAAACCTGTTCTGGAATAGGGGGCGCCTTTTTGATTATGGCGCTTATGCCTATGTTGTTTGAGAAAACCGGTTCTGCAGCTGCGATGGCATTAGTGCCTTTTTTGTTGACTGGCTTACGTTTTATTGGAACGGTGCTCGCACCAATTCTGATGGTCAGTATGCCTCTTCGCTCTATGATCGTTGGGGCGGAATCATTGAAAGCAGTCACTTTGCTCATTGTTATTTTGGTTGGCTTATTGGTAGACGCTCAAATTTTTCTTCTAGTTTTATATGGCTGTACAGCTCTAATTGGATTGCTTAATGGCTGTGCTTCGCCAGCATATCGTGGATTATTGCCACGGCTAGTAAAAGAAAAAGAACTGATGCGTGCCAATAGTCTTCTCGCTTCAGTGAGTGAAATGATTGAAATGGCGGCCTGGCCGCTTGGAGGAATGGCAATTGTGATGTTTGGGACCTCTCCTTTGCTTTATGTAACAGGGATACTTTTTGCTTGTGGTGCTTTAGTGATGTTGTTTGTTACACCTACAAAAGTTGAGAACCAACGACTACGTGGTCGGCAAAACGTCCGTGAAGAAGTATGTAGAGGTTGGTTGTATATTTGGCATAGACCTGTTTTGCGTAGATTGACAGGAGCGGAAGGACTTGAGTCTGCTGCAAATGTTGTATGGATTGCTGCAATTATGTATGTCTATGTGTCTGAAGCGCTTGGTGCAAGCGAAGTGTGGTGGGGGTATATGAACGCCAGTATGCTTGTTGGTTTGTTTTTGGCTGGGCTATATGCTTATGGAAAAACGGAGCCACTCCAAGAACAATCGCGTTTCTTTATTTTGGGTTCTTCAATCCTAATTGCACTTGCTACAGGGGTATTAGCGATTAATTCTAGTTCAATTCTTGCCCTCGTTCTGATCTTTTTATTTGGCATCGGAAGTCAATTAAAAGGAGTACTTGTTGCTACATTCATACAAAAATGGGTGCCAGAAAAGGAATTACCAAATGTGTATGCTGCTCAAGAAGCATTTGGCTTATCGGTTTTTGGGTGCTCTGCGCTTATCTTTGGTGTCCTCATTGATTTACTGAATGTTAGGTTCATATTTGGTATTGCGGCTATCCTAATGTTAGGTGCCACCACTCTCATGTTTACGATCTTGCACTACTTTGCAAAAACAGATTCAAAGAAGGACATGTCGCTCTAGAGCGCATGTCTTTTTTACTCTAATTGATTGTCATGGTAGCATATGACTAAGATGTTCATTAAGAACAGGGGGCGGCAAAGATGGAGTTTACGTTTAAAGAAAGAGATTCTCAAAATCAACATGACTTGACGAGGAGCTTTACTATCGAGGAATTTATGTATCCTTACATGAAAACAGAATTTGAAGTTTTTGGTATGCATATTCGGCAAGTGAATGGGAATTGGGCATACCCCTTACACGCGCATCCTATATATGAAATGAACTTTTTAATAGAAGGAGAACAACAATTTACGCTAGGCGATCAATTTTTAGAACAGCGAAAAGGGGATTTAATTTTAATTAGACCAGGAGAATCTCACGGAAGTAAAGCCGTAAATCAATCAGGTTTCACGTATGCCTGTATTCATTTTAATATCGACGACAAACTTTTTTTGCCTTATTTAAATGAAGCAGATAAAACGTTATTCGCAACTGATGGAGAAGTCATGGCCAAATTAATGCCTTATTTAGAGCGAATCATTCAAATGATAAAACAAGGAGAACGAGGTCTTACCTACAAATTGCGGATGCAGGCGGCTCTTATTGAAATGTTATCTGTACTCGTTGTTGCGTTAACAGAAAACAAGCAACAATATCTATCTGGGCGGACAATTGAACTTGCTTATAAGATTGCAAAGAAAATGGAAGATAAGATGGCTAGTTCGGTTGAAAACAGCCAATTAAGTGAACAAGTATGGACGATTGAAACAATTGCCAGAGAGTTAAATATTAGTCCATCTTATTGTAATAAACTATTTAAGCAAGTATATAATATGTCACCGAGAAAATACCTTTCATTAAAGAAAATAAACCATGCAAAAGCGCTTCTACTAGATTCGAGTTTAACGATTGAATATGTCGGCGAACAAGTTGGTTATTATGATTCTGCTCATTTTAGTAGGCAATTTAAAAGATGGACAGGTTTGTCGCCGACACAATATCGCAAAAATCAACGTTAATTTGAGTGTGTAATAGCAGGATTCTGTTGCAAGATTGTTAGAACATCACTCCACATGTTGGGCATTTCTAAAAGAGTTGCTTTAGCCCGTGAATATAGGTCAATGCTTGAGTGAATGCCAAGATCTGAAAGTACGGCTTCAAAGGCGTAAAATCGTTCCTCATGTAATTTAGGGGCGTCCACATTTAAAATAATATGACAGCGACAAAAGGTGGCAATGAGCCAAAAAACGCTTTCGCGATGAAACCCTTTGTTAATTAAAGACTTACTTCCATCAATGGAAATGGGGCGCGCTGATTTAGATAAATCACTTGAGAAGAAGAACGGTGTTTTTGCTACTTGTGAAGTCAGATCAAAAGTAATTGCTAGCTCTTTTAGATGGTGAGTTACTTTTTCGGCAGACAAGTTTCTACAACCGAGCTGTTGCAATAGTTGTTCATAGAGGGACGCTTTGTTGTATTCCATGAGCACTTTTTTAACGGCATAGTAACGAAGGCGTACCGTTGGGTTTTGTAAGGCGGCTGTTAAGTACATATGTGTGGTAACACCAGTCGGAAAAAGCCAACTCATGACTTGCTCGTGGTAAGGGGCGTCCTTAGGAATGTTTTTTAGACCATTTTCGGCTTTTTCCTTTGCGTCGAGACAGCGTTTATGGACCCATTGATACTGATAAAAGTCTCGTGAAACGAGTTGTTGTAAAGGTCTTAACTCATGGTTTGGGTCTGAAATAATTTCTGTTTGTTGAAAGCTATAAGCTAAATGGTAATGACCTAAAATGGCTTCTGCAGATGAAAAGAGGCTAACTGGCAAATAAGAAACTTCAAGCAAGACATCTTTATAAAGGAACTTCCCTAATTTTAACGATGGTGCATTCTCTGAAGAGACAATCATAATATCAATATCAGAATGTGGGGGTAGTTCGCTAGTTGCTTCTCTTTTTATGGAAGAGCCACTAAAATAAGCCCCTTTAAACCACGTTTCCTTACATGCAAAGTTGTTGACCCACTCCCGAGCAATTTTTAAAGCATCATGAACAATCATTCGATCACTCCCCTTTCTTGATAGATTCTTGTTTTGTGATGGAAGTCCTTCCTCGGATAGTTAAATCTTGTTTTGGATAAATAGTGTCTCTGTTCGTACATGGAATGCAGAATAGTTGGTTTGTAAAATAAAGATATATGAATATAAATAGATTGAGGGTATTTAGTTCTCAACATTTTGCCTAAAAATAGTCTCTCTATATATGGTCCTATTAGATCCTAGAAATGGAGGAATTTAAAAACGATGCCTCTACTTGACATGCCTTTATCTCAGCTAAATAACTATATGGGGAGAAATCCAAAACCCAAAGATTTTGATCAATATTGGGAGAGTGCTTTACGCGAGCTGGACAAAGTTGATCCGAAAGTGACTCTTGAGAAAGCAGAATTTCAAACGAGTTATGCGGAATGCCAGCATTTATATTTTAATAGTGTGAATGGAGCGAGAATCTATGCGAAATACGTAAGACCCATTCAACCGGAAGCAAATGGACAAGCAATCCTCCTGTTTCATGGCTATGCCGGTCAGTCGCACGAGTGGTCAGAGATGTTGAAGTTTGTAGCGGCAGGAGCAAGCGTGTTTTTCCTAGATGTTCGAGGACAATCGGGTCGATCAGTAGATCCAGGTGGAGTAAAAGGAAATACGTTGCATGGACATATTATTCGAGGTATTGAAAGTGGCAGTTCTGCTCTTTTTTATCGAAGCGTATTTCTTGATACTGTGCAGCTTGCACGAGTCGTACAGTCCTTTCCTGATGTTCAACCAAATCGCATCTCGACAAGTGGTTGGTCTCAAGGTGGAGCATTGGCGCTTGCTTGCGCTGCTCTCGTGCCTGAAATCGAAAAAGTTGCCACAGTGTATCCTTTTTTAAGCGACTATCAGCGAGTTTGGGAAATGGACTGCGTAAATGATGCATATAAGGAATTAAAGGAGTATTTTCGTGCATACGATCCACAACATCTACAAGAAGCCGCCTTCTTTCAGACCCTCGGGTACATCGACATTCAACATTTGAGCAATAGAGTGAAAGCAAAAGTAATGATGGGGACTGGTTTGATGGATTCAGCGTGTCCTCCATCTACTCAATTCGCCGTCTATAACAAGCTCTCTGGTTATAAAAGAATCAAAATCTATCCTGACTTTGGTCATGAGGTATTACCTGGAATGAAGGATCACATCTATCAATTTCTGTTTTGTGAATAGGGAGGTAAGCAAGAGTTCTGGTATAGACGGCAGGGCTCTTGCTTTTTTAATAGAAGAGGATAAATAGGCTACTTATTTTTATTTATTTGATAAAATAGTGTGTATATGGATAAAAAACGAAATGGTGTGCTACTTAGATAGGAGGAAGAGAATATGGTGTTACGCCAACCGAGTGTTACGGACTATAAGCAGGTTGCCGCTATCGTAAATGATTGGTGGGGAGGACGCCAGATGGCAGACATGTTACCGAAGTTGTTCTTCACTCACTTTTCATCTACTAGTTTGATTGCAGAAGAGGATAATAAATTAATCGGATTCTTAATTGGGTTTTATTCTCAAACGAAAACGAACGAAGCATATATTCATTTTGTTGGTGTTGCTCCATCGCCATCAAGCTAACAATAACGAGTTACCCCAAAACGATAAAAACGAGTAAGGTGTACAAAATTTTCGTTCTGGGGGTATTATGATATCTTACCTTGATGGCTATATGACGATACCCCTAATTTGGGTTGTTAGCTTGATGGTATGCGCAGGACCCCTACAGGAAAATGAACAAGTTGTTTAATTTCTAATTAGATGACTGAAAATTTTTACACATGTAGCCTTTCATTTCTCAAATGGTTTCAGTACCTAAAAATAACAGTGATTCACATGGCGTTAGCCTTTTTTTAAAATGAAACAAATTAATAACTGATAACCTATTGTTGACTTATTTAAAGGAGAGGAGATGGTTATAGGAATGAAAAATATAATAATAGGTTTATCGATCATTGTTATGATGGTTTAAAGCCTTGCTGCGCTTGCAATGGCTTCGAATTATGCAACTCAAAATGAAATGAATAGTACTGTGGCAGATTGGAAATTTTCAAAAGAACATGTGAAAGTCCAATCCATTTACCCATGATATTTTATAGATTTACCTATGACCAGCTGCAACACCTAATGGAGCTAATTTACTAATTTGCTCTAAATCATCCTCAGATAGATTTACCTCTATTGCTTTAATATTTTCTTCAAGGTATGTTCTTCTTTTAGTGCCTGGGATAGGTATAATATCATGCCCTTGTTCTAACACCCATTTTAATGCCAGCTGAGAAGTTGTACAGTTTTTCTCGTAGGCAATTTCTTGTATTTTTTTAATGAACTTCAGATTTTCCCTTAAATTATCCCCTTGAAATCTAGGAAAAGAACGTCTAAGGTCATCCTCTTTAAGATCGTCAAAGCGTTTAATTTTCCCTGTAAGAAAACCGCGGCCAAGCGGACTATAAGCAACGAATCCAATTCCTAGTTTCCTACAAGTAGGTAAAATCCGTTCTTCTACATCCCTGCTCCATAAAGAATACTCAGTTTGAAGAGCCGTAATTGGATGAATAGTATGAGCTCTGCGTAACTGTTCGGCTGAAGCTTCAGAGAGACCCAAGTAACGAACTTTTCCTTCTTTCACTAAATCAGCCATAGCTCCTACTGTTTCTTCAACAGGAGTATTCGGATCAACTCGATGTAGATAATATAGATCAATGTGATCGACACCTAACCTTAATAAACTTGCTTCACAGGCAGCTTTAACGTATTCGGGCTTCCCGTTTAACCAACTTCCTTCACTGTAAGAGCTGTTTAGTTTTCTAACGACACCAAACTTCGTAGATAAGATGACTTCATTTCGGCGCCCTCGAATAGCGCGTCCAACGAGTTTTTCATTTTCTCCTATCCCGTACATGTCCGAAGTGTCTAACAAGTTAATTCCTAAATCTAAAGCATGATTTATTGTACGTATAGATTCTGAATCATTCCTTTCACCGTAAAAGTCTGACATGCTCATACATCCCAAACCGAGCGCTGATACTTTCAAATTACTGCTTCCTAATCGTCTGTTTTGCATGGGAAAGCCCTCCTTATGAGTTGCTTTTAGGCATTCTTTCATCAATTTGTTATTAAACTATTTTATATTTGTGCTTCCTTCTCATATTGAGGTATAAATACTTCATTTATAAAAGTTTCAAAAGAAGTCGAGGATGTATTTTTGAACGAGCGCTGTTCCAACATTCGGATGTGCTTTGTATTTAGGGCTCTTGTTGTTTCTAAAACAAGGCCTATGATATGTTCTGAATACCCATGCATTCTCATTTCTTTTCGGGCTTCTTCTTCGGTTTGTTGTATATAGCTGAGATTCGGTTTATCGATAGCTTTTCCTATGAGCACCACCGCTTCACTCATGCTCAAATCACAGCTTCCGTGTAACTCTCTTATTTGTTGGCCTTTATAGTTACGTTTTAGCATAGCTTCTCCTGCAATTCGTCCAATATCCCGTGTGGCAATCATAGGAACTGAACATCGGGTAGAAAAGGTCCTCTTGCAAAATCGTGAATTAAAATATTTTTAATTTGTGAAAGTAAATTTTCCATGAAGTATCCAGATCGTAAATGTAAAACATTTAACTGCTCAATTTGGTTTAAGCGCTGTTCAAGCAGATGTAATCCTGTAACAGGTCCAGTATCCTTTTCTTTATCGGCCCCCCAACTACTAAGAGAAACAACATTTTTAACTTCTGCCTGTTCTAGAGCAGATACTATTGTATTTATTACACTTTTTTGATAAGCGCGAAACTCATTACTTGTTATAATATAATTAGGTTGGAGCATCACATAGACTGCTTCAGCCCCGAAAAGGCCTTAATTAACATTGTCACATCTGTAGGTTCAGAGACAAACGGTTCTGCTCCTTTACGCACAAAGGGCATTAAGCGATCTAAGTTTCTACCAATCACTCTAACCGGCTGTCCGTTGTCTAATAAATAATTTGCGACTGCGCTGCCCGTTCTTCCAGTTGATCCTGTTATTACGTACATAGCTTGCACCTCCATTATTTTCTTTGCTATTTTGCTTTTGCCATCAGAATAAATTTGATACTATTATAATGCTATGGTATAAAAATGACCAGTAGGCACTTTTGTGGAACGTAGTATCTTTTTCGATACTAATATATAATTTATAAGTGGGAGGGAAAAACATGTTGGTGAAATACAATAATAAAGAATATAGATGTTCAATAGAATTAACATTGCATCTTATAGGAGGTAAATGGAAAGTACTAATTTTATGGTATCTGGGTGAAAGAAATATGCGTTTTGGTGAATTAAAAAGAAACTTACCACAGATTACACAAAAAATGTTAACAAAGCAGCTTAGAGAATTAGAACAGGACGGTATAGTTAATCGATTTGTTTATGATCAAGTACCGCCTAAAGTAGAATACTCTCTTTCTGATGTTGGTAAAAGTCTTCTACCGATTTTAACCACCCTATCTGATTGGGGAGTCTCCTATGCGGACCAGCATGAATCTAATTCTTAATCTCAACTATTTGGAGTCATTTTTTAAGGTATAAGAAGATGACTGTCTTTGATATTCTAGGGGTTGTGTATGAAACGATGGTGAAGTATAGACAAGCTGCCTAGAAAAAAATCGCGTTTTAACAGGCTTCTTTGGCATGCCTACTTTTCTATCACTCGTAGTTTTAAAATAAGTATCATTTCGTATCTAGTAATTTGGATTGTTAGCTTGATGGGTATGTGGTGTTGCTCCTGATTATCGAAAACAACAGCTGGGAAGTAAGATGTATACTCATTTTTTTAATCAAGCCATACGAGATGGAATAAACATCGTAACGTGTATAACTTCCCCAGTTAATCGAACATCGATTGCATACCATAAGAAATTGGGTTTTGAACTAGTAAACGGAGATAAGGAAGTTGATGGTGTACCAGTGCAGACGGACTATGATGGAGTCGGTAAAGATCGAGTGCTTTTTCTAAAGAGACTTGTTAAAGGGTGAGGAGAAAAGAGAATGATTATATATAAAAGAGATCAAACAATTTCAGCGGCGCAGTTAGGTCTTTTATTTAAGAATTCCGGAATTAATCGTCCTTATGAAGATATGGTTCGATTAGAAGAAATGATTCAAGCAGCACCTTTGCTCATTACAGCTTGGGATGAGGGTGAATTAATTGGAGTCGCACGTTCACTTACAGACTACGTATACTGCTGTTATTTGTCAGATTTGGCTGTTGATAAGAAATACCAAAAAGATGGCGTTGGTAAAGAGTTAATAAAGCAAACACAGGAGGCAATTGGTGAGGCTTGTAGCCTTATCTTGTTATCTGCGCCTGAAGCGATGGGGTATTATCCAAAGGTTGGGTTCGATCACGCGAATAATTGTTTTCTGATAAAACGAAAGCGGTGAATGAATGAAAAAATGGTATGGCGCTTCAGCCATTTGTATTAATTCTCAAGGACAGTTGTTAATGGTTTTACAAGGCAAACCAGATGAAGTGAAAACGTGGTCCGTTCCTTCAGGTGAGAGAGAAGAAGGTGAGACGTTTGAAGCATGCTGTGAACGTGAAACGAAAGAAGAGACTGGATGTACGATTAAGGTAAAGCAGCTGTTGATGACGAAAAAACATGTGTATCCAGAATTGGAAATTGAAGCAGAAGTTCATTATTTTATTGTAGAGCTAATAGACAGCACCATTAAAGTAGATGATCCTGATCAATTAATCATGGAAGCAAAGTGGCAACCAAGGGAAGCGTTGGAGCAATTACAACTATCGTTTCCGGAGGATTTATCTATGCTGAAAGGGTACTTAGATAAATGGAAATTAGAGAAGATGATGTAAAAGCCACATTCTCAACTCCAATTCCCATCAAAATGGAAAAGTATTGTCTATTCACTCATTATAAAAAAGTATCGTCGGTCTCATTTTAACGAGATTTTATCAGTAGAGCCTTTTTCTTCTTTTAGAAAAGGCTCTTTTTTAGTAAAATGAGCTAGATATTAATTGGTCTAGAAAGGAATGGACAATGAGTAATAAAGAAACCTTTCACATACGCCTGCTTGAAATGCAAGATAGTGGTTCAATTCTGGATGTCCAAGAACAAACGTATAACCAATTGGAACATAAGAATCGACTATCAACATTGGATCAACATGAAGTGATTCATATTTTGTCGGGCGCGGGTTGGTTTGCAGGTGCATTTGAGGATACAAAACTTGTGGCATTTCGAGCCTTGCTTATCCCAGAACCAGATGATGAAGGTCATTTAGGTGAAGATGTTGGGTTAACAAAAGATGAACAGACAAGAGTTATTTATCAGGAAATTACAGCTGTATTACCAGAATATCGAGGTCATCGTTTACAGCGTATGCTAGGTGAGTGGCTAATGGACATGCTTAGAAAGAGTGAGGACTCGTACCGCTATGTATGTACAACGGTTGCTCCATTCAATATTCCAAGCTTAAAAGATAAGTTTGCTCAAGGGATGCATATAGTGACATTAAAAGAGAAATATGAAGGGAAACTTCGATACGTGTTCTTAAAAGATTTACAGCAACCTTCTCGTCCATTCTATGACAAGTGGATTTTAATGACCGATACAGTTGCTCAGCAAGAGGCATTAAAACAAGGAATGGTAGGGTACGAACTTGAAAAACATGGTGAGGAATATGGTATTTGGTATGGAAAATACAAAAAGGATTTTTTAACGTGAGCAATCTTATCTGGCAGAAGACTGCAAATCCACTATCTTAATATCACAGATCATGCACCGTCTTTTCTCATTCTGAAAGGGGATTAAGACAAAGTTTGTCCCTCAAAGCCAGAGTGAACTCTTGTACAATGCTTTATAGATACAGGTAATGAAGCGCAATTACTCATCATTGAAGGCGCAGGTCACGCGACTTTTGAGTTTCATCAACCTGAAGTGAAACGCATCATAAGTGACTTTTTTAACGAGAATTTGAATAAGGCTGCAAAGGGATAGAAAGGCAGTACTTCCTGCCTTTCTTTTTTTTGATCGTTGTATAAGGAGAGGATTGTTTTTGGATATAAATGGAATGAAAAATGTAAAACAAAATGATGTACAATCATTGACCGTGAAGTTGTGATGAAAGCGCATTCTTTTTGGGTTTGAGCGATGCTACAATAAATATAGAAAGGAGGGATTGCATTGGCACTGAATGATCGGAGCCAAAAAATACTCAATGAAATAGCGAGTAACCGCCAGATTACAAGTGGGACAATTGAAAAGAAATATAATTTGACCCGCAGGCAACTAGGATATACCATTCAAAAAATTAATGAATGGCTCCAATCAGAGGATATCGCAGAAATTGAGCGGACAAGGCAAGGTCGTTTCATTGTTGATCAATCTGTTTTTTCAAAACTATCAAGAGAAGAAGTTCCAGCTCAAAAGAGTGTACAAGGTTTTTTAACGGAAGAACAAAGAGTGCATGTCATTTTGTTTATGCTGCTTACTAGTAAGGAAGAGTTATCTCTTTTACATTTCCATTCCGAGTTAGGCTATAGCAAAAATACAGTATTAAGCGACTTAAAACAAGTGCAAGTCTTTGTAGAATCTTTTGAGTTAACGGTACGTTATTCGAGACGGTCAGGATATTTGCTTGAAGGAAAAGAGTTGCAAATCCGCAAGTTATTGATTCACTTAGTAGAATCAGCACTCCAAATGCATGATGGTAAGTCACACATTGAAAAAGTGACAGTAGTTGATGCAAGCGAAGTGAGTGATTTCCAGAAGCGAATCGAAAGAGTGGAACAGAAGCTCGGGATACAGTTCACCGATGAGAAGCTAGTTGCAATGCCTTACATCTTTATGCTTATTTTAAAACGAATTGAAAGAGGCCATGTCTTGGATCCGTTTTCAATTGAGTATGAAGAGCTGTCTGATACGAAAGAGTATCAGGCAACCGAGTATATTTTTCATCAGATGGTTGAAGTGCCTAAGCAGGAGCGGTTATTTGTTGCACTTCATCTATTAGCGGCGAACGTCCACTGGTCGGAATTAATGTCTGAAGACGAGGCTCTGCCTGACTTAATACCAGCATTATCTAAGATGCTTCAATTATTCGAGAGAAGCGCATGCATTTATCTACAGGAACGAGAGCTGTTGCTAAAGAAACTTGTTCAGCATACAAAACCTGCTTATTATCGCATCAAATACCAATTAACAGAAATCGAAACGGTGGAGAACCCTTTCAGTACTGAATATCGAGAATTGCACCATTTAGTGAAAAGAAGTCTTGGACCTCTTGAAAAGCTGTTTGGTAAAGAAATTCCCGAATCGGAAATGATGTATTTGACGATGTTAATTGGCTCATGGATGACAAGACAAGGTGAGAGTATTGACAAGAAAATAAAAGCAATTGTTGTTTGTCCGCAAGGTGTATCTGTTTCACGTTTAATGTTCAAAGAATTAACGGAATTATTTCCGGAGTTTATCTTTTTGGATTCGCTGTCTGTACGTCAATTTCAATCCTATGAACTCTCATATGATTTGGTTTTCTCGCAAACGCCGTTGGAAACATCAAAATTGCTTTATATTACAAAAGCGTTTCTAGGAAAAGAAGAGAAATATCGCTTAAAGCAACAGGTTATGCAAGATGTGCATGGCTATAAACCGACAGAGATTAATCTAAACCACGTGATGGATATGATTAAGAGTCATGCAGTTGTTTCAAATGAAGATGCACTGCGCACGGAACTCTATCAATATTTTAACCCGGAATCAGACAACAATAAGGTCGTTCATGATTCTGAACAAGGACGCAGTTTAAATTCGTTTATTTATCCCGATGTGATTACTCAATTCAAATCAACGCAATCGTGGGAAGTCGCTCTCTCAATAGCGGCCAAGCCACTTGTTGAACAAGGAATGATAGAAGAACGATATATTGAGGCCCTTATTGCTAATAAAGAACGTGATCCTTATATCATTATTGGTCCTCACCTGGCAATTCCTCACGCTGCGCCAGAAGAAGGAGTTATCCAGTCTGGAATGAGTTTGCTTCAGTTAGAGGAACCGGTACAGTTCTCGGAAGAAGAATCCGTTCAGTTAATTTTTGTCATAGCCGCAAAAGACAAACATCAACATATTCGGGCGTTAAGACAATTGATTAAATTAGCAGGATCAAAGAATGACCGAATCAAACTTCAACACGCACAATCAGATAAAGAGATTATGGAAATAATTGATCTCTATTCAGTGGATTAGGAGTAAAGAAATAGACGAGGTGAACCATGCTATTAAATGAATCGACAATCCTTCTAAATGTAGAAGCGAAAAACAAAGGAAGAAGCCTACGGGGAATGGGGAGTAATTTAAATTCCTTAGGGCTGGTAAAAGATAGCTTTGTTCCAGCGGTAATTGCAAGAGAAAAGGAATATCCAACTGGTTTACCTACGCGGGGGTTGCAGTGGCGATTCCTCATACGGATGTTGAACATGTAATGAAAAAAACGATTAGTATAGCTACATTAAAAGAATCAGTACCGTTTGGTGTGATGGGCGGGGACAGTTCAGAGAGTGTAGAGGTAAAAGTGGTGTTTATGTTGGCAATGGAAGAAGCCATTCTCAGCTCACTTTACTAAAACGATTAATGCAATTATTTCAAGACGAAACGAAATTAATGGCCATTGTAAACGCAACGAAAGAAGAAGACGTAAAAGAACTTGTGTACGACAATTTAGGAATGAACACTCAAGGAGGAGATTTATTATGAAAAAGAAAAAGGTATTAGTCGCATGTGGAGCTGGGATTGCAACATCAACAGTAGTAAACAATGCAATTGAAGAAATGGCGAAAGAAAATGGTTTGAAAGTAGATTTGGTTCAAATCAAAATCTCTGAAGTAGGAGCTCATCGTGATACAGCTGATCTTCTTGTCACAACGGCAATGACAAAAACAGAGTATCCGTTCCCTGTTATTAATGCGCGTTCTTTCTTAACTGGCATTGGAACTGATCAAACAAAAAAAGAGATTCTTGAAGCACTCAAAGCATAAAAAAAGAATGGTATAGTAGCCGGTGCCTTATGATTAAGGTACCGGAAAATACTAGAATAGAGGAGGATCAAACATGGATGGATTTGTTCATTTCATTCAAGGATTCTTAGATTTAGGTGCAACCGTCATACTACCAGTTGCGATCTTTTTACTAGGATTATTATTTGGTCAAAAACCAGGAAAAGCCTTTCGTTCCGGTTTAACGATTGGGATCGCATTTGTTGGTATTTTCTTAGTGGTTGACTTGCTTGTTAATAACTTAGGACCAGCTGCCCAAGGGATGGTTGATCGTCTAGGTGTTGAATTAAACGTCATTGATGTTGGTTGGCCAGCGTCATCATCGATTGCGTGGGCATCAATTGTAGCAGCATTTATTATTCCTCTTGGTCTTGCTGTTAACGTCATTATGTTAATGACGAAAACAACGAAAACAATGAATGTCGATATTTGGAACTTCTGGCATTATACATTTACAGCTGCAATGGTTTACGTGGTGACAAATAATCTTGTTTTATCTCTACTAGCGGCTGTTATATTTCAAGTGATCTGTTTGAAAATAGCAGACTGGACAGCGCCAATGGTTAGTGAATTCTATGACTTACCAGGTGTATCAATTGCTACAGGAAGTACAATTTCTTATGCACCGGGAATATTCCTTGTGAAAGGATTGCAAAAGATTCCTGGAGTGAAAAACTGGAATGCAGACCCTGAAACAATCGAAAAAAGGTTCGGTATTCTTGGTGAATCCATGTTCATTGGACTTGTTCTTGGAGCAACAATCGGAATACTAGCTGGATACAGCGTTGGCGATGTCATCGAAATTGGGATTGCAATGGCTGCGGTTATGGTCCTTATGCCAAGAATGGTTAAGATCTTAATGGAAGGCTTTTACCAGTATCAGAGTCAGCTCGTGAGTGGTTGAATAAACGTTTTGGTGATCGTGAGATTTATATCGGTCTTGATGCTGCAGTTGCACTTGGACATCCATCGGTTATTTCAACAGCACTTATTTTAGTACCAATTACTGTATTGCTTGCTGTTGTTCTACCAGGAAATGCTTTGCTTCCATTTGGTGATTTAGCAACAATCCCATTTATTGTGGCATTTATTGTAGGGGCTGCAAGAGGAAATATTGTTCATTCCGTAATTGTTGGTACAATCATGATCGCTATTTCTCTGTATGTCGCAACAGATATGGCACCAATCTTTACTCAAATGGCTCAGGATGCAAACTTTAATATGCCACAAGATTCAGCGATGATTTCGAGTATTGACCAAGGTGGAAATATTATTAACTGGATTATAGTTAGATTCTTCGGTCTATTCAGTTAAATGCTAAATAAGAGAAAAAGATTTGGGGGGAGCAGAAATGAAGGCATTAGTCAAAGCAGCTCATGGATTTGGGAATCTGGAAATTCAACAGAAGCCGGAACCTGTTCCAACGGAGAAACAAGTAAAAATAAAAGTGAAGTATGCGGGTATTTGTGGTTCGGATATTCATACGTATGAAGGGCATTACAAAGTTGGTGTCCCAGTAACGCTCGGACATGAATTTTCAGGTGTTGTGGTTGAAGTTGGTCCTGGAGTGAAGTCTTTTAAAGTGGGCGATCGTGTAACATCAGAAACAACGTTTTATGTGTGTGGCAAATGTGAGTATTGTCATTCGAAGGATTACAATCTTTGTAATCACCGAAAAGGACTTGGTACACAGCAAGACGGAGGATTCACAAATTATTTAATTGCTCGCGAAGAAAGTGTTCATTTATTGCCAGAACATGTTGATTATCGTTCTGCAGCAATGACTGAACCTCTAGCCTGTACCTACCATGCTGTTGCAAAAACAACGGTGAGCGAAGGTGACTTAGCAATCGTTATAGGACCTGGTCCAATCGGCTTATTAACTGCCCAAGTAGCAAAAAGTCGCGGTGCTAAGGTGTTGATTACTGGTTTAACGAATGATCAAGTCCGTCTTGATAAAGCGAAAGAGATTGGAATTAATTATGTGGTCAATTCACAAGAAGAAGACTTGAAGCAAATCGTTCATGAACTAACAGGTGGATATGGCGCAGATATTGTATATGAATGTTCTGGTGCAGTTCCAGCTGCAAAACAAGGGCTCGATTTGCTTAGAAAGAAAGGACAATATAGTCAAGTTGGTTTATTTGCGACATCCGAGATTGCGTTTGATCTTGAAAAAATTATTCAAAAAGAAATTCGTGTTGTCGGGAGTAGAAGCCAAAAACCAGCGGATTGGGAGCCTTCACTTGAACTTATGAATGAAGGACAAGTAAATGCGAAAGCACTTGTGACACATGAATTTGATGTAACAGAGTGGGATAAAGCATATCAAGCAATTAAAAGCGGGGAAGCAATAAAAGTGCTTTTAACCCCAGTAAAAGAGGGATAAGTAGCGCCATCAAGGGAGTGAGGCTCCTTTGTGTTCGTCACTCTCACTACATGGAGGTGCAAACATGACGGATCTATTCTTAGATTTCATGCTCGGTCCGATTCGTGGAATTGGAGACTTTTATTTTGAACATCAGATGATTTTTAATTCAATTGTTGTTGGTGTGGCTGCGTTCACATTATTCTCAAAGAAGAAAGCGAAACAGCCAAAAGAACAATCGTAGGAGGAGTTCGGTTGGAATCACTAAAGCTATATGGCATCCAAGATCTCAGGCATGAAGAGACGCTATCCCTGTGATTGAAAATAACGATGATGTGTTAATAGAAATAACGGCTACTGGTATATGTGGCTCTGACTTATCCCGTTTTAAAAAACTTGGACCGTATGTGAGCGGGACAACTTTTGGTCATGAATTTGCGGGCGTTGTTAGAGAGGTTGGCAATGAGGTAACTGGACTTACACCGGGAATGAGAGTTGCTGCTTGCCCAACGTTTCATTGCGGGGAATGTTCCTTTTGTGAAGTAGGCGAGCTTCTCGCTGTACCTCCCTTCATGTAATTGGGGCGAAACGTGACGGTGCATTTGCAGAATACATTACGTTACCCGCAAAACAGGTTCTGGCGATTCCTGATGGAGTAGATGATGACTGCGCTGCATTGATTGAGCCAGCTGCTGTGGTGGCACATGGTTTCTATCAAACGAACATACAGCCTGGTGCATCAGTGGCCATTATGGGGTGCGGCAGCATAGGTTTACTAGCCATCCAATGGGCACGGATTTTTGGGGCGCAAACCATTTATGCGATTGATATTGATGCAGATAAACTAGAGATTGCCCGTACAATGGGAGCGGACCATGTAATTAATCCTATAGAGGATCCAGCACATGAACAGATTTCTACGTTAACAAAGAATTGTGGAGTTGATTTGGCAATTGAATCAGCTGGTTCTCCAATCACTTCTGCTCAAGTTTTGGCCTTGCCAAAAAAGGGTGGAGAAGTGGTTTATATGGGAATACCTTATGGTGACGTGAACATTGAACGGTTTTATTTCGAAAAGATTGTCCGTAATGAATTAACGGTCTATGGATCATGGAACGCACTCTCAGCACCATTTCCAGGCAAGGAATGGGAAACAACAATTGCTTATATGAAAAAAGGATTAATTAATGTGAAGCCAATGATTAGTCATCGATTATCGTTAAGTGACGGACCAGAAGTATTTGAAAAAATCATTAAAGGTGATAAAGGATACGTAAAAGTACTTTTATACCCTGAAAATAAACAAAGAAGCGAGAACCTCTAATGGTGCTTGCTTCTTTGTTGCTAATCAAATTAAGTCACTTTGCTCTCGGTACGCTTATTCATATAAACGATTAGACCCACGAGTGCAATGCCAATACCTCCAAGGATGGCAGCGACAATATAGGCAGAAGTAAAAGAACCCGTTGTTTCTTGGAAGTAGGAAGCAATTCTTGGACCAACAAAGGCGCCACCAGAATAACCAAGAAATACGATCGCATAATTTATGCCGAAGTTTTTCTCTCCAAAAGTCGTTTTCGTAAGAGGTGGAAAAACAACTAAGAGACCACCAAATGAGAAACCAAGTAAAATAATACATAATGTGAAAAACACGTTGTTTGTAGCCATTGTCATTAATAAAAGCGCTGTAATGGTCATAAGTAAGTTAATCATTAAAGAAAGATACGAACCAAAACGGTCATAAATGACGCCAAAGCTAAGCCTTCCAACAAAGTTTGAGAGTGTACTCACACTAACGATGATTGCTCCTGCAGCAGCGGTCATTCCAACCTGTGTTTGTGCGATAACAGAAGCAGAACTAACAAGCATCGTTCCGGCTGTACTTGCAAAAACAAGCGTTAAAAACAATAGATAAAAAACAGGATTTGTAAGCATTTGTTTCCAATTCAGTTCAAGCATAGCGGTTGATTTGCCACTTTTTGATTGCAGGGGTGGCGTCCATCCTTTTGGACGGAAGTTAGATGGTGCGCTCTTTAATAGCCAGCCAACTGCAAATATACCGGCAGCAAAACCAATTCCTAGAATCCGAAAAGCATTCGTCACGCCATATTGCTCAATAATCCAAGCTGAAAGGGGTGAGAGTAGGAAAGGTCCAATCGCAGCACTTGAAAGTAGGAATCCAGAGATTTTTCCGCCCTTATCTGGGAACCATCGCATTGCCGTGACGAGCGCAGAATTGTACATCATTCCAGCACCAGTGCCAGCAATGAGACTAAATGTAAGATAGAGCATTGGAATGGTTGTGACCGAACCAGTTAAAAACCAGCCTAATCCGAACAAGGTCCCACCAACATACATTAAGTGGCGTGCACCATACTTATCGACAACAATACCTGCAAAGATAGCAACGATCGCAAAAATCAGCGTGTAGAGGGAATAAGCCAAGCTATAGTCTCCAATAGACCAGCCGTGGAGTGAAGTCATTGGTTCCGAGAAAACACTGAATATCGCAATGGATGCAACTAGGAAAATAATGATCCAAGCAGATGCAAAGACGAGCCAGCGGTTTGTGTTTGATGATTGTTTGGTTGACATAGATGAAAAACCTCCTAACATATAAGCAGCCACTAAGGTGGACTTAATGGCTGCTAACGGATTATACGATTGTGTATCCGCCATCGATAGGCACAACAGCACCATTCATAAATTGCGATTCGTCAGAAGCGAGAAAAACAGCTAATTCGGCTACTTCATAATCATTTCCGAAACGATCCAATGGAATTTTATTTGTTGGACGTGTTTTTAGCATTTCAGCAGTTAAAGGTGTCCGAATGGTTCCTGGAGCAATCGCATTGACTTTTACACCTTTTGATGAATAAACAGAAGCTAAGTGTTTCGTGTAGCCAACAACGCCATGTTTTGATGCTGTATAAGCAGCTCCACCCATTTGGCAACAAGGCCAGCAATGGATGCGATGTTAACGATATTCCCTTTTCCACGCTCAATCATATGAGGGAGTACAAGGTTTGAAATTCGATAAATCGCTTTCAAGTTAATATTAAAAACCAGATCCCATTGTTCTTCTGTCGTTTCAAGGCTATTTGTGTATTTATCAAAGATTCCTGCGTTATTGACAACAATATCAATTTGGTTAAAAGTAGTGAGTGTTTCAGAAACCATATTTTCAAGGTCTTGCAAGTTTGTTACATCTACTTTTACTGCAAGCGCCTCGCCGCCTTTTTCTTTTATTTCTTGAACGACTGCCGCCGCACCATTTTCATTTAAATCTGCAACAACAACTTTAGCGCCTTCTTCAGCAAACTTTAATGCCTCTGCTTTCCCCATACCTGAAGCAGCTCCAGTAATAAGGCAACTTTGTCTTGTAAACGTGCCATATGATAATTCCTCCTTAGAATGTGTAAGAAATGGTCGTACTTCGTATCAAAAGAAAGCTCATGTGAGTGAAAAGCAACCGTTTGCAACGTGTCATATTTTAGTAACAAACTTTCTTCACGCAACAATCGTACCTTTTCTGTCACATTCTGTATAATACATATTTCGACATTATCCGATAACATTAATGTTATGGAGGCATAGATCATGGAATTCTTACAATTGAACTATTTTCAGACCGTTGCGAAGTTAGAACATATGACGCAAGCGGCGAAACAACTACATGTGTCACAACCAGCATTAAGTAAAATTATCTCAAGGTTGGAAAAGGAATTAGGAGTTCAATTATTTGACCGAAAAAAACATTCGATACGGTTAAATGAGAATGGAAGAGCTTTTTTAAAGCGTGTTGAACGAATTTTACATGAAGCAAAACAAGGGACTAAAGAAGTCCAAGATTTAAATGGATTAAAAGAACGATCCGTATCCGTATCGATGGCTTTGCCGCATATCTTGCCATTCTTTTTCTCAGATTATTTGAAGAAATATCCTGATGGTCACATTAAGCACTTTACTGCTTCTGCAAATGAAATGGCACACCAGCTAGAGCAAGGTTTTGTTGATCTCTGTATTAGTACGAGCCCAATAGAAGGTGAAGGGATAAAATGGATGCCTTTAATGGAAGAAGACATTTATTTATCTGTTCCTTTATCACATCGCTTATCAGAGAGAAAAGAAATTATGCTTTCAGAGGCTGCCGGGGAAATGTTCATTAATCGAAACAAGGATACCACTTTCGTGAGTTAACAGATCATTTTTGTCTTGAAGCGGGGTTTGAACCAAATACACAGGTAGAGCTTGAAGAAGCCGGTAGTATTTTGAAAATGGTTGAAATGGGCATGGGCGTTTCGTTCACACCTCAACTCTCACTCCTGCGCGAAGCTTTACCAAAAACAGTGCAATTAAAGATTACGAATCCAGTTTGTAAACGGAAAATCGGTATTGCTTGGAATGAAGATCAGTACTTAACAAGGGCGGCAAACGAGTTTAAGGAATTCACCATTCAATTCTTTGAACAAGCTACAGCAACTTATTATGATGGGAGCAGCTGATCTCTAAATCAGCTGCTTTTTGTATTATTAGATTGTTGAAAGTCTGTGTCAGATGCTGGATATTTCTCGGGAAATAGTTAAAAAGCTGATTATCGAGTAAACAACTAATGGAAGGTGCAGTTCTTGTGGAAAAAAGCAGTAAAGCTGGGTTTTTAGAATGCGAAGTTGGTTCTCAAGGACAATACGGAAAACATCTCTATAGTACAAATTTAGCAAAAGATTGGGAAGGAACACCTTTAACGTCCAACGGTAAAATTGTACAAAATGGTCGAGAGGTGTATAAGTGGGCCGTAACAGAGGTTCCAAAAGGAATAGAGCGTTTATTAAGAAAAGCTGATATACAAATGGAGAATATAGATTGGTTTATCCTCATAGTGCGAATTTACGAATGATTGAAGCGACTTGTCAACGTAGCGGCATTCCAACCGAAAGAAATCTATATAGTATGGAGTATTACGGAAATACATCGTCAGCATCCATTCCTCTTGCATTAGATACGGCAGTGCGTACGGGAATAGTGAGTAATAATGATTTGTTATTACTTTATGGATTTGGCGGTGGCTTAGCTTACGCGGGTTTATTAGTCAGTTGGCAAGGTTCTTTATACTAATGGAAATTACCTTCATTCGACATGGGAAAACAGGAGCGAAAGCAGGAAAATGGCTTAACAGTAAAGAATGTAAAGCTGGATAGAAGCTTATCATATAGCTGGGATCAAGAGTATACTACAACAAATGCCTACGAGGCAGTGAAAAAAGTAAAGTTTGTCTGGGCAAGCGAGTTACCGAGGTCGATTCAATTAGCTCAATTACTAAGTAGTCAACCTGTATGGATTTCTTTGGAATGATGGACATCATAAAGCACAAATTGAGAGCCATTTAGAAAAGGAGAAAGCGTATGAAGATGGCACTGCTCATCATTGACACCCAGAAAGCAATGTTTATGGAAGATGACCGCGTTTATCGAGCAGATGAACTTATAAAGACTAGTAATCTATTGCTCAATTATGCTCGGGCAAATAAGCACTAGATTGTTTATATCCAGCACTGTGAAGATAAAGACTTCCTCTTGAACCAGGAACTGAATTATGGAAAATTCATGACGAGTTGGCTCCTAGAGCGGAAGATACGGTTATTCAAAAAAGAGCACCAGATTCGTTTTATCAAACGGAGTTAGATCAAGTACTTAAATCATTCCATATTAAGCATTTAATTCTCGCGGGGATACAAACAGAAGTATGTGTTGATACAACTTGTCGCAGCGCTCGCAGTAAAAATTATCAAGTGACACTTGCTTCAGATGCACATAGCACGTGGGGATCTAGCGATTTAAAAGCAG
The DNA here is from genome assembly GCA_001310375.1 of Bacillus sp. JCM 19041. Classification (GTDB taxonomy): domain Bacteria; phylum Bacillota; class Bacilli; order Bacillales; family Bacillaceae_D; genus Shouchella. The sequence continues at coordinate 37,996 of BAXC01000017.1, forward strand.
AACAAATAGTTGCCCATCATAATAAAGCGCTTAGATAGTTTGCCGATGTGAAACCAACCGTAGAAATATGTGCCACTTATTGACTTAGATACAAGAGTATGTAATGATAAACTTATTAAAAAGAAAGGAATAGGTACCTACTACAATGAAGCAGTAATCCGATCAATAAACCGTAATTAAAAACGATTTGTACAATGCGCTGTAGCGCCAGCAAGTCATTACATTAATTATGTTTAGAGATGGGATTCGTCTGTTCGTGTATAGGTATCAATGGCTTCTTTATTCTGCTTGTTTTTAAGTTTGTCTTATAGCAGGATAGGTATGCCTATTCCTACGGGCGAACTCTCTCTAACATTTTAGAGAGGGTTTTTTTATGCTATTAATGAAAACAGATAAATTAGAGAAAAGTTATGGAACTAAGAACGTGTTAAATACGGGGCAACTGTTTTTTTATAAAGGGGACCGGATTGGCATAGTAGGTCAAAATGGAGCAGGGAAAACAACGTTGCTTTCTATATTAGCAGGTGCAGAAAATGCAGATGGTGGGACGGTTGATTCACTAGGGAAAGTGGCCTATGTTCCGCAATTTGTAGAAGAGGGTAGTAAATTGCCAAACGAATTTGCGAGTAAGTGGGGGGTTCCAGATCGTAAGGGATTGAGTGGAGGCGAGCAAACACGAAAAAAAATAGCGAATGCACTTGGTCTAGGGGCTGAAGTTTTAATTGCTGATGAACCAACTAGTCATCTTGATATAGAAGGGATAATGGCCCTTGAAAATCAGCTGAATGCTTTTAAAGGAGCAGTTGTGCTTACTTCCCACGACAAAACGTTTTTTAAATCGTGTCTGTTCAGCTATTTGGGAAATTGAGGATGGTAATGTATCGGTTTACGAGGGGAATTATGATGCCTATCTTGCAGAGAAAAAGAAACGAGTGCTCAAACAAGAAAAAGAGCATCAAGCATATGTACAAGAGAAAAAAAGGTTAAAGCAAGCTGCTAAAAAACTACAAGCAAGGTCAGATGCAATTAAAAAAGCGCCAAGTCGAATGGGGAATTCGGAGGCGAGGCTACACAAACGTAGTAGTGGAAAGCAAAAAGCGAAGTTAAATCGGGCTGCTGAAGCAATGGTTACGAGAGCCAACAAACTAGAACATCAGGAAAAACCAAAAGAGCAGCAACAGGTCATGTTTGATGTCACCCAATTTCCGGCTATTCATAGCAAGCGCGTCATTCAAGTGAAAGATGTTTGTTTGCAAATTGAGGGAAATGTATTAAAGCAGAGAGTGAATGGAATCGTCCGTAACGGAAGTAGAATGGCGATAACAGGTAAAAATGGTTCTGGAAAGTCGACTTTTCTTGAAGTTCTGTATGAAGGGAAAGAGATAAGCATCGCTCAACCAGCAAAGATGGGATTTTTTAGGCAACAACAAGAAGATTTGGACAATGATAAAACGATTTTGGAAAACGTGCAAATTGGTAGTCCATATGATCAAACGTTTATTCGTACGATCTTATCAAGGCTAGCGTTTAAAGGTGATGCAGTTCATAAGAGCGTTTCTTCTTTAAGTGGCGGGGAGAGAGTGAGAACGTCACTCGCTAAAGTGTTCCTTGGAAATTATAATGTCCTTGTTTTAGATGAACCTACGAACTATTTGGATCTTGATACGAAAGAGGCGCTTACGACTGTCTTGCGTGCATATCCAGGTACAATTGTTTTTGTGACGCATGATCGAGCGCTAATTGATGATCTCGCAACAGATTTGCTTTCGTTTGATGAGGAAGAACCATTTCTGCACCCATTCAATAAAACAGATGATGTTGAAAAGGTAAGGGATAACGAAGAAGAATTACTTCTGGCAACCGAAATGAAATTAACGGAAACGCTTGGAAAACTATCGATTGTTGTTGATGAAACGGAAAAACAACAGTTGGAACAATTGTTCCAAGAGTTACTGGCTCAAAAAAAACAATTAAAGAAATAAGTGAGCAGCTGGCAAAAGTCAGCTGCTTTTTCTAGTGGAATTGAAACTTTTTAAATTGGGAAGCGTACCTTTTAGTAATTTAGCAGGGGGAGAGGGAGCAATGAGTATACTTGAAATGCTGTTCGCTTTTATTGCAGTTGTAATCACAGCAACTTTGGTCTTGAAAAATAAACAAAGACAAGTTCTAATGAACGTATTGTTAATTACTGAATGGATTATTCTTTTTAGTCATTTCTTCGTTGATGGATGGCGCTGGCCGATGATATTTCTCTATGTTACCGCTTTTGTTCATCTAGTCATTGTGGTCCGCCTAGCAACAAAGCACAAACCAATACTAAAACGAATATCGAGAAATATCAGCATCGTCTCTTTATTAATTGTTGCGATTGCAATACCTAGTTATTTGTTTCCTTGGAATACGCATAGTCAGCCTACTGGATTATATGATGTAGGTACAATGACGTTTCCAATTGTGGATGAAGAGAGGATGGAACGATGGACAGAAGGTGTATCACCGCGCAACTAGTGGTGCAGTTATGGTATCCAACCGATGATCCCATAGGATTAAAGCGCGCAAGACAACACGATTCTCCAGATATATTTATGGAGGATTTTGAACAAGAAAATGGAATTCCGGGATTTTTATTGCAATCGTTTGTGAACCAACAAACATATGCGTACGAGCAGGCTGAGTTGTCAGTCATGGAAAATAAGTATCCGATCGTTTTTTTCTCACATGGATTGGTAGCTCACGAGTTCAAAGTCAGTTTCAAGTGATTGAGTTAGCGAGTCATGGGTATATCGTGGTAGGCATTGACCATACTTATTTCTCATCTGGTACTGTACTTCCTAGCGGGGAACATATAGAGCCTGCTGGTATTGAGTTCTCTGAAGATATGAGAGTAATGGATGATTATATCCGTGAGTGGAGTGCTGATGCTGGAACGACAATGGATTGGTTCGAGAAAGTGAATCAAGATGGATATGTTAATGAAAATGAAGAAGATACATGGTTGCAACAACTAAGAGGGCACATAGATTTTGATAGAGTTGGTTATATGGGTCATTCATTCGGAGGAGCGACGGCAGGATACACGTTGGCAAAGGATGACCGGTTTCATGCGGGGATTAACATGGACGGTTTTCCCTATGGAGACGCTCACTTAGTAGGAGTCGAACAACCATTTCTGACAATGATGTCCGATAGTGATCTTTTAGAAGAGTATTTACAGGAAACGGACGAAACATATAGGAAAGAATTATATAGCAGGATCGAGGCAATCAGTGATGATGTCATATCACTAAATGGTGCTCTGCATATGGATTTTAGTGATTTTCCTTTACTATCACCGCTTACATCTTGGATCGGTATGACAGGGAGAGTTTCTGCAAAAGAACAGCATCAAAAAATCAATGAATTGACAGTTGATTTCTTTAACACCGCTTTTAATGATAACTAAGGGACATCCTTCTTAAATTTACAAGTCTCCTATTTAATAATTATTCTAAAACAAGAATCAACTAGAGCTGGATAGCTTTCGTTGATTTTTATTTATGAAAAAACAGGTTTACGTTCGACAAATATCGGGAAAAGGGAGTTATCATTTATTCCGCATTTTTTAAAAGTTATGAATGAAAACGCTCAATAATTGTTGAATGTAGTCGAATTTAGGAAGAAATAGCAGGTATTTTGGAGTGGGCATCTCCTTAGTCACTTTAATCAAGCTTCTTTGGCAAATACCCCAATTTAGTCTATTTGCTCAATTGGAAGTGCTTAACTATAATATTAAGCATTGCCACTGAGGTGTACTAATGACTAGGTACATCACTTAATGGTTCTATCATTCGTATTATACGGATGTAACAATATAAACAATAAAAGGGGTAAATCAATGAAAAAACGATCAATTGGTGTAAGTTTAGTAGCGGGCCTCGCTCTGCTGTCGGCATGCGGGAGTGATTCTGGAGATGAAGGAATTTCCGTCATTACGTTTGCCGATGCAGGGTGGGATAGCATTCGTGTTCATAATGCAATTGCCCAGTTTATTATCGAAGAAGGATACGAAATTGACACAGACACGACGTCAGGAGCAACAGCACAAACAATTCTTGGCCTTCGTGAAGGCGATATAAACGCTTATATTGAAGTATGGACAGATAATATTAAAGAAGTATATGAAGAAGCCATTGAATCTGGCGATATTGAACGAGTTGCAACAAACTTTGATGATAACTCACAAGGTTTGTATGTACCAACTTATGTTATTGAAGGTGACCCTGAACGTGATATTGAACCAATGGCCCCTGATTTACGCACAGTAGAGGACTTAAAGAACTACCCTGAAGTATTCCCCGATCCAGAAAATCCAAATATGGGTCGCATTGTAAATGCGCCAAGTGGTTGGGCTGTTAAAGAAGATATCGATAAAAAATTTGAAACATATGGCTTAGGCGAAACATTCACTAATTTCGCACCAGGTTCTGATGCGGGAATGGTGACGGACCTTGTCCGTGCTTATAATGCTGGAGAAGGTTGGGTTGGTTATTACTGGGAACCAACTGGTATTACCGCTCAATTAGACTTAACTTTACTTGAAGAAGACCCGTATGATGAAGCGCAATGGAGGAAGACCGTTCAACGGAGTTCCCGCCAAATGATGTTGTGGTTGCCGTTCATAAAGATCTTCCCGATCAAGCACCTGAAGTTGTGGAATTCTTGAGTAACTATGAAACAAGCAGTGAATTAACAGAAGAAGCGCTTTATTATATGGAAGATAATGATGTAACTGCAGAAGAAGCTGCTATGTGGTGGCTTGAAGAACATCAAGACCTCTGGACAAGCTGGGTACCAGATGACATAGCTGAAAAAGTTTTAGATGCTATGTAATAACAGAAAGTGCAGCTAGCCGTGCGCTGGCTGCTTTTCATTCCTAGCTTTTTATATTAACGAAACGAGGTGAATGGACTCACTTTTTATGTGAGTGCCGACTTATGTTTGATTTTCCAGATATTCAAACAAATTTGGGAGACTATGTTGAAGCATTTGTAAATTGGATGGCGACTTTTTTCTCCGATTTCTTTGATTTTATTTTTGATGTCGCAATTACAACAATTAATTTTATTGATAACACACTAGTAGCGATTCCTTGGTGGTTGTTTATTATACTTGTGTTTGCATTAGGGTGGTATTTGCAAAGATTCTTATCGGGATTGCTCTATGGAGTATTTATTTTTATCATTGGCACATTTGGTTTATGGGATGAAATGATGACAACACTTGCGATTATTATTAGTGCGGTTATTATTTGTTTAATTATAGGTATACCACTTGGCATTTGGATGGCATTTAGTAAAGGGTTTTCGAATGTGATGCGTCCGCTTCTTGATGCGATGCAAACAATGCCGAGTTTTGTTTATTTAATTCCCGCTATCTTCTTCTTTGGGCTCGGAAATGTATCTGCAATTTTTGCGACAATTATTTACGCTGTTCCCCCGGTCATTCGACTAACAGAGCTTGCGATTCGAGGAGTTAGTCCAGCGATGGTCGAATCAGCGATGTCATTTGGTTCTTCTAAAGGACAAACATTAAGAAAAGTCCAGTTGCCACAAGCATTACCAACAATTATGGCTGGTGTCAACCAAACAACAATGATGGCACTTGCTATGGTTGTTATTGCTTCAATGGTTGGGGCGAAAGGACTGGGCGAACAAGTGCTTATCTCCATTAACCAGATTAATATTTCTCTTGGTTTTGAAGCTGGTTTAAGCATTGTCTTCTTAGCAATCATTATTGATCGCTTAACGAATGGAGTAGCGAATAAAATCCAAAGACACCGGAGGGCTGCTGCATGACCACACAAATTTCATTAAGAAACGTGACAAAAATCTTTGGTCCTAAACCTAAATCGATTATACCGATGGTTAAGAAGGGTATGTCAAAGGAAGAGATTCTTGCGAAAACGAATCACACTGTTGGGGTGTATAATGCCTCCATGGATATTAAAAAAGGAGAGACTTTCGTTATCATGGGTCTTTCTGGAAGTGGAAAGTCGACATTAATCCGTTGTTTTAATCTGTTAAACAAACCAACGATGGTGAGATCTTTTTAGATGGCGAAGACATTGTTAAATCATCGAACAATCAATTAAAGAAAGTACGACAAGATAAGATTGCAATGGTGTTTCAACACTTTGGTTTATTTACTCACCGGACAATTCTCTCGAATGTGGAATATGGTTTAGAAATAAAAAATATGTCAAAAACAGAACGTCGTGAAATCGCGATGAAAAACATTGAAATCGTAGGTTTAAAAGGGTATGAAGATAAGTACCCAGATGAACTTTCAGGCGGAATGCAGCAACGTGTTGGGCTAGCTAGGCACTTACAAATGATCCCGATATTTTATTAATGGATGAACCGTTTAGTGCACTTGATCCTCTTATTCGCAGGGAAATGCAATTAGAGCTCCTTGATATTCAAGAGCGTTTGCAGAAAACGATTATTTTTATCACTCATGATGTAAATGAAGCGTTTAAAATTGGTGATCGTGTAGCGGTTATGAAAGATGGAAGTGTCGTCCAAATTGGGACACCAGAAGAAATCATCGAAGCTCCTGCCAATGATTACATCTCTGAATTCATAAAGGATATAGATCGTTCGAAGGTTTTTCAGGCTTCCCATATTATGATGAAGCCAAATGCGCTAGTTTCGTTAAAAGATGGCTTAAATGTGGCGATTAAAGAAATGCAGCAAAACGGGCTTTCAAGTGTGTTCGTTGTTGATCGGGCACGCCAACTAAAAGGGATTTTAACGATTGATGACGCAGTTCGCGGCATCCGAGAAAAGAAAAAGCTGGAGGATGTTATTCGAACGGATGTAACGAAGGTTACGGAAGATTGTTATGTAACTGACTTAATTCCAAAAGCACTTGAATCAGCTTTCCCACTAGCTGTAGTGAATGAAGAAGGTCGTTTAAACGGAATCATTCTCCGGGTTCATGTTCTTTCAGGCCTTATTTCTGAAGAGGTTGACGAGACAGCAGAGTATCATCCAGCAGAAGAAGAGTACAAGCTATAACCAACGAAAAGGCATCCTTAAGGGATGCCTTTTCGTTGGTTATTGTTTTTCCATTACTGCGACTGTGCAACGAGATATACAAATTGTTTTATCTGCTTCGTCTGTTAATTCAATATGCCAAACCATCGTTGTTCTCCCTTTATGAAAAGGGGTTGCTGTTGCAGTGACGATACCGTCTTTTTTTGATCTTATATGGTTGGCGTTAATCTCCATCCGAAACAAACATGGGTTTCAGGGTTAATATTTATCGCTGTTGCGATCGAAGCGGCTGTTTCTGCGAGCACAACCGATGCCCCACCGTGCAGAACCCCATAGGGCTGGTGTGTTTTTGGACCAACAGGCATCGTCATCACAACTTTATCGAGTGTGACCTCTTTGTATTCAATTCCTAAGTGTTCAATTAATGTGTTTTTTGCGTGTTGGTTTAATTCTTCCAATTGTTCATCTGTGAATGTGTATGTCATCTTCCACTCCTTTAAAGTTCAGAAATAAATCAACTATTAAGCGCTTACATAATAGTATAACGTATTCACATAAAGTGGGGAAGCCTGTGGGAGCATGAAAAAGACAAGCAAGGAGGTTTTACCTTACTCATCTCACGGTCCGATCTAAAATTGTAATCGTTGCGTTTGTTCCATCTACTCGTGCTAACGCTCCAATTGGTACACATACCTTATATTGCCCGTGGGCAGTTTGTAAATTAGAGAGAAGTGGTTTGCCTAACGGTACTAAGAAGCCCTCAATTAAATCGTCATAGGAAGTGTTATAGGCAATAGAACAGTTGGAACAGGTACCCATAACAATCGCAGCACAATCAGCAAACTTTCCAGCAGCTTCTAGATGAGCAAGATAACGGTATATTGTATTAATGGACTCATTTGTATCCTCAAGTACAATAATCTTCCCAGCTGTATCAATTTCATAAGGTGTGCCAATTGAATCAACGAAGGAAGTAAGGTTTCCACCAACGATTTCACCTGATGCAACACCTGGTACCTTGCCGATCAAAGGAAATCCATCGGGGTTCTGAAGTGCCCGAGGCGCTTGGAGTGTCATAACTGATGAAAAAAAAGAAGTGAAATTATATTCAGGTGTACTAGGTTGAAAATCAGTTAAGAGCAGCCCTTGGAATGTAAGCAAATCCGCGTATTGACTAAGTACATTTAACAAAATTGTAATGTCACTATAACCGGATACAATCTTCGGGTTCGCTCGAATCTCGTCGTAATCTAAATACGGCAAGATCCCTGCAACACCAACACCGCCTCGAGAGGGTAAGATCCATTTAACTGCATTATTCGTAATCATGCTCATAAAATCAGCGGCACGAGATTCAGGTGTGCCGGCTAAAAAACCGGTTCTTTGATAGACGCTATCACCGAGCACTACGTGAAAACCAAATTGTTCTAGATATTGAATACGAGCATTGATTGTGTCTGCTGCAAGTGGCTTCCGAGCGTAACGATGCCAACGGTGTCGCCTTGCTGTAAGCGCGGGGGTGGAATAGCCATGACGCCCTCCTTTTAAAAATAGTGCTATTCTATTCTTCACCTACAAATATATGCCAAGAGTGCCAAAGTAGAATAACGACTGATTGTGTTATAATAATCAGAAAAAAATCGTTTGCGCTAATTTTATGTTGTGAAGATCGCTAATCTCAATGAAACAGTTGTATTTAATAAGCAATCAAACACGAACGAAATTGAGGTGAAGGGAAAGTGAATTACGTTGAGAAAATAAGAAATAAGAAATAAGAAATAAGTTAGGACACCAACCAATTATAATAGTAGGAGCAGTTGTTCTATTGTTTGATAAACAGAAGAAATTGCTGCTTCAGCAGCGGAAGCAACAGGACCGTGTTAAGCTAAGGATTCAGGTCCTTAGCTTAATTTTTTGGCCATATCGTATACGACCATGAATAGAGAGTATCAATGACTAAAATAATCCCCCATATCATTGAGATCCATGTATGGTTTCGTTTGGGTAAGGGTCTCAGAAGGGTGACCAGTTTCACTGCCGAGCCATGACCAATCACGGAGATAAGTAAAGGCTTCTTCACTACTATCTGTACCAAGTGAGAAAAAAACGACTTGAGCAGTGATAAAAACAAGAATATGGGCGATCGAAGAATACCGGTAATTTCGTGCCACTCTTGCAGGGTCATTTTGTTTTTGAATGGCAACACGGTCTTTTTCTGTTAGTAGATCGATTCCACGTCGTTTACCAATCTTTTGTTTCATCCATCTGTCTAATTTCTTAAAATCTTGGATGCCAAATGTGATTGCATAAAGGACAAAAATGGTGATAATGATTTGAAGCGTTGATATCTCTCCAGTTCTGCTGAATAAAAGCCAGGCAAGCCCTGCCTCCAATGCAGTAATGCCAATAAAGAATAGAATGAATAACATACTTAAATTCCATCGATCAAGTAAATAGCGGGTTAAACCAAAGAATAGTAAGCAAAGCAGAGATACTACTTCCATGCTGATGAATAATACACCAGCATTTTCAATGATAAAATGAATCATGTTATACTTCCTCTCTTTAGAGCCAACCTTTCTCTTCGGCCAGCTGCACGGCTTCATATCTGTTTGTTGTTTCTAACTTCTGCATAGCACTTGATACATAATTCCGAACCGTACCGAGTGACAAATGAGCTTCTTTTGCGATTTGTTCGGTTGATTTTCCTTGTTGCACTCTTCTCATGATATCCTGTTCGCGTTCTGAAAGTGGATTGCTTTTCAAATTAAACAACAGATCTCCGAGCATAGGCGAAATGGCTTTGTTACCATTAATGATACGACGAATCGCTTTAATTAAATCTTCAATTGGTTCATCTTTAAGCAGATAGCCATCAACACCGATCGTCATCGCTTTTTCAATATAGCCCGCTCGAGAAAAGGTCGTTAAAAGCGCAATTTTTCCTTCAAAGCCTTGTTGTTGCAAAGCATTCGCCGTTTCAAGACCTGTTCCGTCAGGCATTTCAATATCCATTAATAAGAGGTCAACGTCATGTAATTTCGAGAAATCTAGTACCGATTGTCCCGATCCTGCTGTCCCAATCACTTCAATATCATTTTCCATATCAAGCAATGATGTTAGCGCATCTCTAAGAATGACTTGGTCTTCTGCAATAAAGATCTTTATCATTTGTTTCTCCTCTCTATTCAATGAAATCAGTTAGTGGTGCTCGTAAATGTACTTCTGTACCGCGTTGTTTTGCACTATGCCACTCGCAAAAACCGCCAATTAACCGCATGCGCTCTTTAATTGACTCGAGACCGTCACCTCGTTTGCGTGTTGAAAGATCAGAGCCAACTCCATCATCTTTAATTAAACAGTTTAAATACCCGTCTTTTATAAAAAAGTGGAGTAATACTTGATCAGCGCGGCTGTGTTTGTAACAGTTAACAAGTGACTCACGAATGGATAAAGCAGTCATTGTTTCAGTTGCTTCAGTTAAAGGGGGGATATTCTTATCACCACGGACAATAAACGAAATATAGGTGCCATTAAATAAAACAAAAGCATGTTTAATTTCGGTTTGAATTTGAACATGTTTTAATTCTGTTACAACCTCGCGCACTTGTTTCGCCGCTTGTCGTGCTTCATTTAGCACATAATCCATTTCTTTTTTTGCAGCTTCAGGTTTTTGCTCAGTTAAGCGAATTGCTAGTTCGCTTTTAAACTTAATGACAGCAAGTGTATGTCCAAGAGTGTCGTGGAGGTCTCGTGCAATTCGGTTCCGTTCTTCTTCTTTTACATAATTCTCAATTTCACTTCTAGCTGCGGCCAAGTCTCTTTCGAGGCTATGAGCACGTTTAATAAATCGGACAACAAAAGGAAGAATCAGTTGCAAAAAGAGAAACGGTGCAAAAACAGTTGGCAAAAAAGCGAATGGATTACTGGCTATGACAGCAAATACGATCAAATAACATGTCGTTAGCAAAAACATGGAAATACTTAAATGAGGCCACAATCTGACTTTCCCACTACTATCAGAGAAAAGGAATAAATAGGCGAGCAAAACTGGATTAACAGTAATTGCCAATAGAGCAAACAAGCTAACGCCAACAGTACTTGCCACCACAAAGCGCCAGTCTTTATTCCAAAGCACAATATAATACAAAGCAGCAATGGTTAAAAAGAGTAAAAGGCGCAACCAGATTGGCATGGCAGAATTAGATTGCAAAAGGTTAAAGAGAAAAAAAACAAACATACAAATATCTAAAAATAAGCTGGATTTTAATTGATCACGCGGATAAAAAGAAAGCACAAGTAGACACCCTTTCAATGAACAGTCTTTCTTTTAGTATAGCGCTTTTTCATTGTAACTGAAGTTGAAAGTAGCAACCATTCATCAGTGTCATAAAATTTATATGACAGCAGTCATGTTGAATAATATATTTTAAAAAATGTTGTGATTTAAAAAGTTAAATCATATAATGAAATCAAATAGATGATTTAATAATACAAATCGATTTGAAAACATAAATTAATATAAAGGAAAGGTTGATTCATTATGAAAAGACATGAGGCAATGGAAATTAATTTAAAGCAACAGAAAGTGATTTCTGATCCCCTACGTACGCAAATTATCCAGTTGCTTGATGAGAAACCGATGACACCAAAGCAAACCGCGGATCGACTTAATAAGAATCCTGGCACAATTTATTACCATATTCAACAATTGTTTAAGCATGCCATTTTAGAGATTGATCATGTAAGTACTGAAAAAGGGATCGTTGAAAAATACTATAAATCGAAAGCAACCTTATTTAAAAGTCCTGGAGATGGAAATGAGGATTTTCATTCGAAAAGCCAAGTGTTTCTAACGATGTCAGAAGAGTTACTCGAAGCAATGAATTACGATATTCAAGAATTGTTTTTTGATTATGCAAAAAAAGCAATGGAAGAAACAAGCGACAAGAAGTCGTACCAATGTGAGTTTCTTGTAAAAGAATATGAGGGTTCAGAATCTGATAAAGAGGAGGAAGAAAAATGAAATCATTTGTAACCGAAAGGAATTTCCTAATTTTATTATCAGGCGTGTTTATTAACGGACTTGGTGGTGGCATTTATGCGGTGTCCGGGATGTTGCTCGTTTTGTTTTTAAGCGGAAGCGTTCTCTATTCCGGTTTTGCATTTTTTGCTGTTACACTTGCAAGCGCGATGGCTTTTCTCATTGCACCATTTGCAAACTATGTAACGTATAAGAAAGGATTAATCGTTTGTGAAGTTTTAAAGTCAGCGCTTCTGTTCACAATTCCATTGTTTTACGCGACAATTGGTCTTAACGTCTATTATGTACTTATCTTGTTATTCGCGGTTGCACTTCTTGCCCAGTTTACTTATCCGATTGAATCAACAATCATGCCCATCATTGTAGGTAAGGACAATATTATTAAAGCCAATTCTTATTTACACACGATCCGTGAGGGGATGGATATTGCTTTTGTTGCTGGAGCAGGGATACTCGTCGCTTTTATTGGACCGGTTCAAGCCATTCTTATTACTGCAATTTGCCATCTCCTATCTTCCTTAACGTACACCCTTTTTACCTTTCAACAAAACGTGGTTTCCGAAGAGAGAAAAACAATTAGAAAGTTAGTAAATGCATACACAACTGATTTAAAAGTAGGAATTAGTTATATACGCAATTCGCTTATCCCAAAGATGATTGTCTCAATCGTATTTATCAACTTGGCAATGGGTGTAATGATGCCGAACTTACCTGCCTTTGCGCTAATAAAAGGCGGTGGTAGTGAGGTGATATATGGCTTTTACTTAGCAGGATTATCACTCGGAATTATGATTGGCGCGATTGTTACTCCAAAAGTAAAGGAAATAGGATTCGGGCGTCTGACAATCATCAGTTTTTGCGGTACGGGCTTGTTATGGATGTGTGTGGCACTTCTTCCTGTTATCCCATCCATTATTGCTTTTTGTTTAGGAGCAATCTCAATTGGTATCGTAAATATACTGATATTTTCCGCAATTCAACAACAAGTGGACTCGTCATTAATTGGTCGTGTCATTACCGTGTTAACAAGTGCCGCTTCAATCGGAATGCCGTTTGGCGCACTGTTGGGTGGTGTTATTGGCGCTACGTTTACACCAGCGGTGCCTGTCTTTATTTGCGGGGCAGCAATGATCGTATTCAGCATTAGTTGGCTTTGTAGTACTGTATTACGGAAGCTTCCTAAAATTGATGAGGCGAAGTTATTTCCAGCAAAACAAGTAGATGAGGCAATCTGAAAAGGATAGCAGTCAAGAAAAAACAGCGTTGCTTTGTAATCAACACAAGCGACGCTGTTTTTTAAGTAATATAATATGGATCTGAAATGAAAGGATCATGTTTACGGAACTGCCGCTCAAGAAAATCAAGGACGCGCTCCTCATATTCCGCTTGGAAGTGAAAGTAACTGCGTATATGACCACCTTTTTCAGGCAACCAAATCTCACTGCCTGCTGAGTGGTTGTGAATCGCTTGAGATTCAGAAAAAGGAATCGCTCCATCCTTTTGACTATGAATTAAAAACAACCCTTTATTTGATGGGTATGATTCTGCGGCATAGACAGGTGAAACTTCCCCAGGATTAAAGTCAGGTATGATCACACCAATTGCTCTTGTTGTTCCTTCAGCAAATGATTTCGGTAACCCAGTCCAGTAATTAAAGCTATCTTTGGCGTACTCATTTAAGTCGGCAAATGGACTATCGGCAATGACAGCTTTTACTTCATCGGCCTCGGCGCCAGCATAATGGAAGTAACAGCACCCATCGACCAGCCCATTAATGCGATGTCTTGAATTCCTCTTTCTTGGCTAACATAATCAATCGCACTTAATAAGTCGGATTTTTCGTTCCCACCAAATGTGGTTGGTGCTTTATCAGATAATCCAGAGTTGCGGAAATCGAACATAAAGACATGATACCCTTCCTCATGCATTCTGCTTGCAAGCTCTAAACTACTAAAAGGCATTTCAGTCCGGTTATAGCCATAACCATGCGCAAAGATGACAGCTTTTGGATTTTTAAAAAGAGCTTGTTTATCTGATGGAATCCACCAGCCGCTTAGTGAAAGATGATCTACCTTATTGGAGAACTGAATATCTTCGTAGTCAAGTCCATAATTCGCTGGAGTGCTTTCAAGAAGTCGTATGGCAGGATTCGTCACTTTATAACCAACAAAAATTGTGAAAGATGTAAATATGACGGTAAGGGCAGCAAAAACATTAACCATGTTCATGAGCCAGTTTTTTAAGCTGAAGGTCTTTTTCATCACTCCAACTCCTTAGTTATAGCATATCGTGGGACAAGTAGTGATAGTCAGAATAATTTAAGTACTCAATTAATTATAGTGTATGATGGCAATAAGCATACAGTGTTGGAAATTAAGGTTATATTCCAGTATTTTTTGGTTCGACGGAAAACGTAATTTTGTGTTCGATTTGCTCAACCTGATCAGGGTCCGCTTTCCTATTTGCATATTTTAAAATAAGTTCACTAAATTCATCATTTAAATGACGAAGCTCATCACTTGTAAGAGGAACGTTATGGACTTTTTGAATAAGTGCATTGGTAGGGCTATCGTTTTCTAAATGAAAATGAGCCGCTTTAGCACGGTAATATTTCTCCACGATTCCGTTAATTGAATTGGTATGGTCAATTTCTAATAGATCATTTAAAAAAAGTTGTTGGATATGATAATGAATGCTGCCAGTTGTCTTACTATAGTGATCCGCTACTTGTTTGGCGGTCATAGGCGTAGTAGACAATAGGCGAATGATATTACTTCGTAAAGGATGAGAAATTAATTTTTGTTGTTTTAACGTCACGACCATTGAATCACGCATCTAATCACCTCGCTTAAACAAACGATCTAGTATAATTATACGATCTAACTTTTTGGAACGCAATCATTTTGTTCTGATTTCTGACACAGTATTACACATTTACACATTTTTGAAAAATAAAAAAGCTATAATTGTAATAGTAACATCACAATTATAGCCAAGGTTAGACACGATCTAATTTCGAGCCATTTTTAAATACGTTCGATAAGCGAATAATGAAAGAATAAAACCAGCGATTGTATACGCGCCGATGATGAGTGAAACAAGCCAAAGTGGTTCCCCTCCAGGTAAGGTTGGAACGGCTGAAAGCAAACCTTGGTGAGCCCAGTACTGTGGTAAAAACTGTCCCATTGTCTGCAGAAAATCAGGCAATGTGTCAAATGGCATCCATAGACCGCTGACGAGTGCCGTGCCCATAGCAATTACTTGAGCCATAACGATCCCTGTATTCTCTGTTTTTGAAAAGAGAGCAATAGCGATGCCCCAGGAAGTAATCATAAGGGAGAATAAAACGATTACAGAAAAATAGGTGAAATATTGATTAATTTCCATGCCATAAAACAGAATCCCCATTGCAGATAAAATGACTATTTGACCAACTGTAATAACGAGGAATGGAAGAGCTTTGCCAATAAAAAACTTAGCTGGTGAAAGTGGGGTACTGGCAAGGCGTGCGACAAAACCTTTTTCTCTGTCTTTTACAAATGTAATGACAATTGAAATGATGATAAAAGCGGCGAAAAATACACTCATTCCAGTTATCGTTTGAGAAGCTACAGCAGATCTCAAAACACCGTCTACGCCAAACACTTCAATAAAAAGAATAATGAAAATAATTGGTAGGATCAGTGTCCAAAATAAGAGCGAGCGATCTTGAATCTGTTTCATTGTTTCAACTTGAGCGATGGGCCACATGTTTGTTCACTCCTTTTATTTGTCATCACGTAAAGTCGTACCTGTCAAAGAAAAAAATACATCTTCTAATTTTGGACGTGATAATGCTAAGTGTGTTGGATAAATGTTCTGTTGATTGCAGTGGGTAGCCAAGGTAGCAAGCGTCTTGAGAGAATTATTTGTCCCCAAAAGCCAGCCGTTTCCGTGTTGTTTTTTATTTGTGTTGGACAGTGTAAACAACTCCTCTGGTAGATTCGCGCCCTCAATATAAACAGATGGTTCAGCGTGTTGGTCGAGAATGTTGATGATATCACCAGCTTCAACGATGTTTCCTTCATCAATAAATGCGACATAATCACAGAGCTTTTCAATTTCCTCCATGTAATGGCTCACGTAGATCACTGTTTTACCTTGGTTTTTCAATTGGTCAACGATCGAGAAAATGGATTTTCTTGATTGAGGATCAACTCCTACGGTAGGTTCATCCATAATAATTAAATCAGGATTGTGCATCAATGCACATCCAATGTTCAGCCTTCGTTTCATTCCTCCAGAGAATGTATTCACTGTATCTTTGCTACGGTCTTTTAAGCCAATTTGCTCAAGGACAAGGTTTTCCCGTTTATGTAACGTATTCTTATCCAGGTTGTGGATTTTTCCAAAAAAACGTAAGTTGGCGCTGGCGCTAATGGTTTCCTCAAGACTGATGTCTTGAGGAACGTAGCCAAGAGACGCTTTCTTCTTCGTGTCATAGAAAAGATTGCCTGAATCACTGACAACAATTTCAGAAATGATCTTCATTAATGTCGATTTTCCTGAACCATTTGGACCAATAAGACCATAGCAAGTACCGCTAGGGATGGATAAAGACACATTCTTTAAAACCTGCTTGTTTTCATAGGATTTAGATATTTGTTTAACGGTTAACATCGATTCAGTCCTTTCGTTTTTTTTGAGGAGAAATGCGGGCGTGAATAAGTGCTTCAAGCGCTTCAATATAATCTTCATAGGCCAGAGCTCCAACTTTAGTAACGGAAATGATTGTTTTTGGTTTTCGGTTTACGAACGTTTTTTCAACAAGAATATAACCAGCCTGTTCGAGTTTTAAGATGTGTGATCCAAGGTTTCCATCGGTTAGATCAAGCTTTTGTTTAAGCATCGCGAAATCGCAATAGCTGTGTGACATGACCAAACTCATAATGCCTAAGCGTGCTTTCGCATGAATCACATCGTCGATTCCGCGTAATGGTGGTTCAGCCATTTGATGCTCCTGTTGTAAACAACCATATTCCAGTGAGTAGCAAGCCTATAGCGCTAAAGAGCGTGATGAGAAACAGAGGACCAATAGCTAGAATAAAAAACACGGTCGTTACAATTCCAAGCCAAATTCCCATAAAAAACAAAGGCTTGCCAAGAGGTAGACTTAAAAGCAAATAAGCGACTGATACGAGAATGGCGTTATACATGGGAAATAATTCTAAGGTGATAGGAATTACTTGTGTGATAAACAAAGCTACAAAAACACAAACAAAGAAAGCAATACCGGCTAAAGCCATTCGCAGTTGAGCTTTTAAAAAATGAGGCAGAGGCTCATGTTGTTGCTGTTTGTTGAAGGTGAAAAAAGTAAGCATCCACCCAGAAGATCCTAGCAAGATCCACATCCAGAAAATAGTACTCGAAGAAGCAAAAAAGGAAATGCCAGATCCGATAAGCAATAACATTCCCCATAGCATAAAATAAGGAGCGGTTTGCTTGTTGAATTGTTGCTTTTGGCGCGTAACCATTTTTAAGTGGGAAAGCTGTTCAACGGCTTCGTCATAAGATAAAGCAGTATCTTGTTGCATTAAATCACCCTTTCGAAGAGAACTCTGTATTGCAGAGTATATGTTGAGCATAGAGTGTAAAAAGCTTAATGTCAACAGACAAGTGTAATTATTTTGATTTTTCTTGTATGATAGAAGCAAGATGGTGAGGTATGGGGCAAAGGTTTGAAATGTAATTAAACGATTTAGTTTTTGATAGAGTTGTGGAAAC
>BAXC01000018.1 GCA_001310375.1 Bacillus sp. JCM 19041
AATCAATGTTTCTTGCGTACGTGTGACGGATCGAGCCGAAGCTGTAAGGTTTTAAAGCGGCCTCCCCCCATAAATGAGGAGGAAGGACAAGATGCCTATGCATCACTTAATGTCAAGTGGCGATAATTCTATCTCCGAACGGTGAAAAAATTCCCAGAGAACCCTGGATTGAACAGTTTTAGTCAGTCAATTTGAGCCATACAACCAGTAATTCTCGACGCGTTGTCACCTTGGTTTCGACCTTGTACAAGCTGAGTTATACGAAAAGTCTAAGAAAAAATTAACAAGACTACTACGTAAAAGGATTTCATTTACAATTCTTGATGGTCCCCTTGCTACACTCTGGTGTATTATACTTTATTAATTATGTATAAGGAGGTGTGTTAATTGATATCTAAAGCAAAGTTGTATCTTTACTTAGGAATATTAGTATTGCTAATTTCAATATTAATATCACTAATGTTTGATATGATAATTATATTTATATCTGTAATCCCAGCATATAGTTTATTATTTTTCTATGCTCATAAAGAAAAAGTGAATAATCAAAGAAATGGATAAATAAAAAGCAGCAGCTAAAAATATCACATCTTTCATCCTGAATAAAAGAATGGAATCTTCTCTCACTAAACTGCTTACGGATAAGTTAATTTAAGCAGGTATTTCGATAACTTCTTTTTTTAATGGAAATTTTAAAAATATTTATAGAGAATGGGGTTTATCTGGACTTTTCCGTCTTTCTATAAGATTCTATAAGTACTTTTAAACTTGAAAACAAACACATTACACTGCTCTATATGACTTCTACCAAGTTTATTCTAAATAGACCCCTTCTCCTAGGGAATTCTGTACTATCACATTTTAAATATAGTTGATGAATCGCAAATTAGATAATTCGTCACGTGCAAGTAGAAAGAGAAATTATAATTTCTCTTTCTATTCATACTTATTAAGACAGTTAAAATTAATGATCATCGCGTTTTATTAAGTGATTCTTAGCGGCTTCTCCAAGTATTAATCTTGCTCAGTCATTGCCACTATACACAATGAGCCGCACAAAGTTTCTAAATCATTATTAATAATTGCGGGAGTACTAAATATAAGATTCGCAAAAACGATCTTTTCCTGATTGTAAATCGGGAAAAGACCGTTTTTTACTTCATGATTTTTTGGTGAGTTAATTTTCACATCCATTTGAAGGTTTTTTTTGCAAATATATAAAATACTATGGTGAAAGCAGAAATTGCTATTATGCTAAGAAAAATAGGTACGTCTGGGTCTATGTCAAACATTGTAGATCTCATTAAATCACCCAAATAAGTGAATGGTATAAACATAGAGATGCTATCAATAATATTACTATCATATATTGATAGAGGCATTAAAACACCACTTAACATTAGTAATGGTGCTGATAACCCACCTAGCAATGCTCCAGCTACTTCCGGTGAGTTTAATAGTGAACCGAAGATAAAACCTAGAGTTAATATCATTAGTAACCCCAAGAGTGAGATTCCGAAAATAGGAATGATTGATGAAAATTTAATTATATTGAGAAATAAACCCATTATTAAAAATAACAAAACTTGTAACGATCCAATGATAAAGCGGACAAATATTTGAGAAATTATAAATGATGATTTTGTTAATGGCGTCACTTGTAAAAGTTTTAAAGTACCTGTTTTTCTCATTTCTATTAAAGGTGTAGAAGTTCCAATTAAACCACTTGAGAAAAGTGAAAAAATTAATATTCCAGGAAACATATATTCAAACAAAGAGAGCTGTTCATTTTGTGTTGGGGTAAGGTGTTCAATTACTGCAAACATAATTACAAATAGTAAAGGGAAAATAAGTATCAGAAATAGATTTTTCGGATCTCGTAAAAGTTCCCGTAGGCTTGTTTTAGTTAGTTCTTTCAGTATAAGTCTACTCATGATTTAATCGATGCCCCTCCTTAATTCTTTTCCAGTTAGATTCATAAAAGCACTTCCCAAGGTTTTTTTATCATCTGTAGCATGTGCAGTAATTAATGCGTTTGGTGAACCAATGTATTTTATTTGCGATTGATTCAATATAGCTACCTGATCGCATAATTCTTCTGCTTCTTCCATGTAGTGCGTTGTAAAGATAATAGTCTTACCTTTTTTTTGAAGATTTTTTATTATGTCCCATATTAATTCTCTTACTTGAATGTCGATTCCTGTGGTAGGCTCGTCTAAAATCACGATATCTGGATTTCCGACTAAAGCTATCGCAATAACGACTCGTTGTTTTTGGCCAGCTGAAAGTGATTTGATCTGTTTCCCTTTTATCTCATCAAGTTCAAGCATAACAATTAAATCACTGATATTAGCAGGGGTAGAATAAAAGCTAGAGAAAAGTGTCAAAGTCTCTAAAACAGACTGCCTGTTGAATAGAGCATAATTTTGAGGTTGAACACCAATCTTTTGTTTCATTTCGTTAAGCTCGTAAGATTTCCCTTTATTTTCAAAATTGATGGATCCTTCTTGGAAATCTCTTAAACCTACTAAGCACTCTAAAAGTGTAGTTTTTCCAGCGCCATTTCTCCCTAGTATTCCATAAACACAATTTTGGGGTATAGATAAATTAATATTTTCAAGAGCTATTTGATCTTCGTATTTTTTGCTTAATTTCCTAATAACAATACCGTTTTCCAAAAATATACACCCCTTATAATTAGTAAGTAATCGATAAATACCAATTTAAATGAATTTTCTTAACAAGTAAAGGTGAATAGAGAATAATCTTTATAATTAAATTATATGACGGTAGAGTACGAGAGCGTAAAATATCTAGTGTAAATAAATCATGGCATAAAAGAGAAAGCCTTTTCTAGTAGAGTGAAGTCATCACAACTCTACTCATAGAAAAGAGACTTCCCTATCACTGATTTTACTACAGTTTGCCCAAGATCTAGTTAAAAAATAGGATTGTATTTGATAATATTTATGCTTCATCAATAGGGGGAGCGGGAGGAGATATCTACCCGGAGTATGCACAAATAAAAGCAGGGCTGAGTCAATTGAGAGGTATTCTTCATGTGTTTTTAATGAAGATGAACAATTTATATGGCCACTGCACATGAATTAGGTGATAGTGCGATAGATTTAGATACAATTCCTAGAGTATCAAAAAATGAATTAGAACATCCTAATTGTATTGCAAGATTGCCAGATAAGAGTAAACCCATAAGATGGGTAATGGGTGTTTGTTTAACAACTAATAAAAAAGTTTGGATTCCAGCAGTAATGTGTTATCTATATATTCCATATAAAACACAAGCAGAACAATTTTGGGCGGCTATATCAACAGGCTGTGCTACACATAGCTCATATGAACAGGCAATTATTAATGGAGCATGTGAGGTCCTAGAAAGAGACGCAATTGCACTTACTTGGCTGCAAAAGTTAGAGTTACCAAAGATTAATTTAGATTCTGAAGAAAATGAATTAAATAAATATACTGATAGGCAAAATCAATATATTAAGAATTACTTTTTTGACGCAACCAATGAAATTGGAATACCGACTATATATAGCGTCCAAAAATCTATTCATAATAAAGATTTTTCAAACCTAGTGATGTGTTCTACAGAACTCAATCCATTGACTGCATGTAAAAAATTATTTAGAGAATCTGCATCTTCGCGAATACCAATACAGCACAAATTAGAAAATGAAGCAGTATCAATTAATCTAGATAGTTTTCATACTGTATTTGATGGTGCTCTCTACATGGCTAGCAATAAAAGAGATTCGGCTTATGATTTTCTGTTAAATTCAAAAAACAAGAAAAACTTATCTGACATTAATAATATTGAAAATGATTCTGATGCTTCGGAGAATCTTAAACTAATTATAAACAAATTAAAAGAAAAAGGACACGATTTGTTTGTAGTAGACTTAACTACAGATGAGGCTAAAAGGTATGGACTAAAAGTGGTTAAAGTTATTATTCCAACTATGATGCCACTCTCTTTTCATTACAGAACGCAATTCTTAGGAACACCTAGACTATATGATTATCCAAAGTTAATAGGCAAAAAGCCAAGAATGAACATGAATTAAATAAATGGCCACAGCCATTTGCTTAACAAAAAGGAGCATTAAATAATGGAAATTTTAGTAATAAAAAATGGAGAGTTTGGGAATTTTGTAACTAACCTATTAGTAGAAAAAAAAATAGCAAGTGATATGAATTTCTATGTAGAGAATTACGAGAATTTAGCACAGCGTTCAAGCATAGAGGGCTTTCATTATGCCATATTACTGACTGAAAGTGAAAATTACGTACAGGGTCAAAAACTTAATGAACTCAGCTACGAAAGTAACGTACCTTGGCTCCAAGTAACATTGGACTTAGCAACTTTACTAATTGGACCTATTTTAAAGGCCGAGAAGGATGGTTGCTATAGTTGTTATATTTCTAGAAAAAGACAGAGTTCACAAATCAGCAATTATATTAAGGGAGTTCAAGATCATCTTGCAAAAATTGAACCTAGTTCAAAGGGTTATCTAAATGAAATTGGAGTAATAGCTGAACAGTTTATTTATTCCATATTAAATAATTTTGAGGCGTATGAAAATGGATTAATATTAGAATATGATTTTTTATATGGTCAAATCATGAGGTATGAAGTTCAAGGAGTGCATGCTTGTCGTTACTGTGGAGCAATTAATAATGAAAACACTAGAAGTTACGAAAATATATTATATCTTATTAATAAGTGAGGCGAGTTTCTTTGAATAAAATGGATGCAGCATTTATGACTGGAGTAGTTTTTGGAGATCAACAATTCTCATTGCCGGAATTTCCGAAATTAATTGAAGAAATCGATATAATAACTTTAAATGACTTACAACGTATAATTTTTTACGGGAACGAATCACCACAAATATTAGGTGGTAATGCAATAAATTCTCTTTTACCCAGGGTAATTTCAGAATTAGATGGAAAAAAAAGCTTATCAGAAATATGTAGTAAATTATCCGAGTACTCCTCTAATCATATAATACAAGCTATTAATATGCTCTATATTAGGGGAATTATTGAGGAAGGAAGAGGCGTCTTAGATAAAGATGTTGAAAAGATTCAATTAACAGTAGAAGGAAGAAACTCATTATCTTTTTTTAGTCGTTTCGTAGATACTACAAGAGTAAATAAATCAGGTTATGAATCTTTTATGAGAATGAATGATAAAGATATTACTATTATCACAAATGATGTTATAGATGATTACTTACATAGTCAATTTTATATAGGTAAAAACATACTAGATTTAGCAGACTGGAAACGATTTAGTGAAGATATATGTGACAATGATTTAATTATTTATGTTGGTAGTTATGATAATCATGTTCATCATAGTCTATTAGAATTAAATGAATTTTGTTTTAGAAATGACACTCCTTTACTGATAAGTATTTATGATAGTCAGGTTGGATATTTAGCTTATATAGAAAAAAATGAAACACCCTGTTACAAATGTTTATCGAAGAACTATTTTTATCGCTTAAGCAGTAACAAGAAAATTAATGAATACCACAAAAAAATGTGGATAAATATGATTTCCCTAGAGATTAAATACCGTTTAAGTCGAATATCTGTTGGACTAACTGCAGACTATAGATATAGTTTTAAATTCTCTGATTTTACTAGTGAGAGAGAAAAGACTGTTTTTGAAGTGGATTGTAGCTGTAAATACAATTCTCAATTAAAAAACGCTGAATTTTCTCTTACCGCTGTAGAGTATGACCACTCTGTAACTTTTCCTTCACAACATTTAAATGGGCCGAAGGGGCATCAAGTTCATTACTCAGGAAAGAACATGCAGATGTCAAGAGAATTCAAAAAATATAATAACTCCCTTCTTATAAACTGCCTATCGAGATTGATTATTCAACGGGGAAAGAGTATAGCTCTTGCTTTGTTAAGGTTGATAAACCGCGTGTAGTAGACCTGAAATCCCTGGCTGAAATACTTAGGATAGGGGCAGGCTTAAAGGAGTATAATTTTAATACTAATGAGAAGCTTTTACGATTTAATCCAACTGGAGGTAACCTGGGGTCAGTTGATATATATGTTCTAAATAGGAGAATAAGTGAAATTCCAAAAGGTATTTTTCATTATGCAGCTAAAACGCATACTTTAGATGAAGTTATCCATTTAACAAACACAGAAATGAATGAGTTGTTAAAAAAGTTAGGAGAGCCAAAGCAAGAGATCGATGTTGCTCTTATTCTTACCTCTTCAGTCGGAAAAGTTTTTAGAAAATATAGTGATTTCGCATACAAGGTTAGTTGTTTAGATGCTGGACATGCTATTTCTCAGTTAGAATTAACAGCCAATAAAAATAATTTAGAGTTAGTGCGTATTAATAACTGGAATAATGGATATTTAGAGAATAAATTGGGTCTCCAATCAGTGAAATACGAAATAATAAGTAGTGTTATGGCACTAAAATCTTAAAAAAGGAGTAATGTAATGAGTCAAATTATTGAAAAATTATTGAAAGAAATTGATGAAGAAACTTATGAGACAAACATTACGAATCCTAAAGAGAATAAAATTTCAACATATAGAAGAGTTAAATACGAAAGAAAATCATATCCTTTGATGGAAAATATATTAAAAAGAAGAGCTGTAAGTAGGTGGGGAAATAGTACAGTAAGTAAAGATGATTTAGAATTAATTTTAGAGACCGGATACACTTCTCACCAGTTTGATGAGGTACCTATTGATTATCTTGTTATTGTAAAAAACGTAGATGGATTGAGCCAAGGTTTCTATAAATATCAAGAAGGCAAGCTTTCGGCATATAAAGATACTAATGTAGATGAACTAAGATCTATGTTTCTCCAACTTGAGTTTGCGGATGCACCTGTTACTATTTTGATTTATGGTCATCTAGAACATGAATTAGTTCAAAAAGGTACCAAAGGATATAGAGACTTATTAATCAAGGCTGGAATTGTATCTAATAGACTATGGTTGAGTACTGTCGATTTAGGTATGTAGGTCAGTATTTGCGGGAGTCTATAGTGCTAAATTGAGTAAAATAACTAATATTGATGGATTATCTAATACACAGTTAATTGCTTTTTCTTTTGGAAAGTGCTAGTTAAATTTAATATTGAAAGGAGGTGAAGTCATGAGCGAGGCTATGGAGGAGGGGCTGGATCTATTTGCTGAAGAGTATGAGGGTCATATTCAAACTGGTTATGCAACATTCAGTTCTGTAGGGACATTTGGATGTGCAGGAACAAGCACAGCTGGTACACTAGCAAGTGGTGCGTCTCAGAGTTCAGCAGGATAAAGTTATTATAATTATGAAGCTAGAGGTGAATTTTGATGGAAAAAGAGCAAAAGAAATTGGATTTATTCACAGAGGATTTAGATTTATATTCAGAAGAATTAGGTGATGTTGTGTCGGCAGGTTCTAGCACTGCTAGTTCCCATGCTACACTAACAACTGCGGGCTGTTCAACAGCAGCTTCTACGTTTGGAACAGCATCTACACTTAGTTCAATAAGTCCTAGGTAGCACACAATTGAGTTTAATATTTATATAGGAAGAAGGTGAAGTAATGATCGAAAAGAAAGATAACTTAGATTTATTTGCGGAAGAAGTTGAAGAACAGATCTCTACTGCTTTTTGCAGTGCAGCTTGTTTGGGCACTGTAGGTTGTTGGGGAGGCTGTGCAGGGACTGGTGCAAGTTGGGGGTGTGCGTGTTAAATTAGGTATTATAAATTAGTCAAACACCAAAGACAAATTATTACAACAAGATACGCTAGTTTAATAAGTCTTAATTTTTCGTTTCTTAAATTATACTATTGAACCTTAGCTTAAGTAAACTGGGCTAAGGTTCTGTATTATAGGAGGTGTATCAAATATGGAGCCTTTCAATTCAGAGAATATTATGAATGCTGATATAAATTTGAATGAAGAAGTAGAATTTTTATATGGGGCTAATAACGAGCCTATGCTCTATCATAAATCAATGAAAAATTATATCAGACTTTCGAAAAATGGCGCTTTGGTAGTAAATTATTTAATTAATAATAAATCAGTTGAAACAATAGTCGAAGAGCTCTCTATCCAATTCAGTCAACCGAGGAAAGAAGTTTTACATACAATGGTTAAGTTCTTAACTCAGTTAAGAGAAGCTAATGTATTGAATTACAACTCGCTACAATCTGAAAATAAGATTTATAAATCAATATTAAAAAGGCCGATGCTAAGTTATACATTTAAAGGGAATTTTAAGAGTTTTATTCATCTAAGTAACCTTTTCATGATGAAGTTGAGTAGAAAGCACTTATCTGTTTTAGCCATTCTAATTGCATTATTAGGAGCTTCATATCTTATAATGTATTTTTATTTCGGTGGATTTCAAAGAAGAGGTTCATTAAATATTCCTTTGTTGCTAGGTTTGTTTTTTTACATATAGCGATTCATGAAACTTGTCATATCATAATGATGGGGAGATTTAAAGTTAATGTTAGAGGCGCCGGATTAGGTCTACTCTATTATTTTATACCAATATTCTTTGTAGACTCCACTGATTTATATCGAGTTAAACGAAAATTTGATAGGGCTGCAGTAGCATAGTAGGACCGATATTTGATGTATTTGCAATCACTTTAACAATCGGGTATTTAACTTTTTTTCAAAGTTCAGTAACAGTAGAATCTCTTCTTTTAATTCAAATACTTTTCCTTTTTACTAATTTAAACTTATTATTGCCTACTGATGGTATGCGATTTTTTGAGGCGATAAGTGGAGAGGTAAATGTCAGGAAAAGGGCATTTAAGGTTATGATCAACTTTTTTTAACAAAAAAGATGAGTCTTTAAAATCTATTAATCTAACAAAGAAAAAAAAAGATCTTATATACAACTTATGCCTCATTGAGTCTATTGTATATTATTTTATTATTGTTTTTACTATTTACAGGTTTGAGAGGAGAATTGAGTGCTCATGGGATTTGAAGTTTCTGATTTTTCGCTTTTACGTCTTAATCTTATTGAAAAAGGTTTATTAAAGGAAATTGAGCAGAATAAAACTTATGATATTATGACCAAATTGGTAAATGTAGAAGACGAAATAAGAAATTTTCCTACTGAAAGTATGATTGAAGAATTGTTTAATATAATCCCAATGATTGATGATACTATTATAAGAAGAATGACATTAAAAATAAAAAGAAATTTATATAATATAAATTCAAATAATTTTATCCACGTCTCAAGACTCGAACCATATATCAGTAAAATATTTCTTGAAAAGTATGATAGACTTCAAGAATTATGTTTATTAAAAGATAAATACTATGAAGAAGTTGAGTGCATTTATAATAATGAGATAGCAGAAGGGAATAAATTCTTGATAGGGCTGTTAGATAATAAGTTTTTTAGCAGCGCGTTGGTGCTTTCAAGTCCATCCTTTGGAGAGCATGTGTATAATAATAAAAAAAAATACTCTAATAAGGTTATAAGTACACTTAGTTCCTATTTCACAAGAGCAACTTTAAAAACCAGTCCTTTTAGCTATTATACAGTGTTAGGTATGAATTATTTTAATGAAAGTATAAAAATAGATAAGAATAAGTTAGTTATAAACAAACTCAATAATAATATTCAAATCAATCAAGGTATTCTTAATTTAATAATTGAAGGAATGGCTGAAAATGTAGAATTGAGCGACTTATTCACCTATGAAATTAATCAAGGGTTAATCCTAAGAAATGAGGATATAAATCTTTTAAGTTACAAAAACAACATCACTAATGGATTTTATGGTAAATACGAATACTTAAATAAAGTGAAATACTACGAGATATATACAAAAATTGTAGAAAAAGGAATTGGGAAACTTAATGAATGGTCGGAAATTGCTAGTGACTATTTTCCTGATGAGAGAAAAGCTATACAAAAATTAATTGTTAATAAAATTCTAAGACCGGTTATTCCATTTTGCATAACTGATGGGGATTTTTTGGTTAATTTAATCAAAATTATTGACCAAAATTCTAGTGGAATATCTAAAGATTTAGTTAAGGAGTTAACTGCTGTAAAAGAAATAGTTGAAAACTTCGAAAAAAAAAACTGGTAATACTAGAATTATTGACATAAAACAAATCTCAATAAGTACAAAAAAGATATTTAAAATCATTGACAAAAAAATACCAGAGAATCTATTTGACCGTCCATTATTGTATGAAGACATCGGTATCTGGAATAAGGTCCCAGATACAGGAGATGATGTAAAAGAATTATTGAATTTAGCTATGAAAGAATACTCAAATCATATAGAGAGGAATCCTTTGTATGACGTTATTGTTAGTGAATTTATAAAGAAGTATGGGGTACATGGAAAATGTGATGATGTGCATTCTTTTCTTATTGAAATACAGAATAAGTTAATTAGTAATTCAACGGATTATAAAGATATTCAAAGAGAAAAATCAGATATTTCACCTTTATTAAAGCCGAGTATATTACTTTATTATCAAATAGCTTTCGATGAGGATATTATTAATTCCAAAAAAATTGTTATAAATCAATTGAATAAAGGGATAGTTAATATTGTCTCTAGATTTATTCCATTATTTGATGAACAAAAAGAAGAGTCCAATAATATGTTAATAAAAGAGCTAAAGAATTGGTTAAGTAATGCATCAGATCAGGGAGAGTTTGTTCAAGTTAACTTCTCTGCTGATTGGAATAATGTGCAAGCCAGTAGATCTATTACAAAAAGAAGAATTGTGTGGCCGAGTGATTTGTCAGATGAAATAGAATCTAATAATGAAAATTCACTTAGAATAAATCAAGTTAGATTAGTGCATGATTGTGAAACTAATAAATTGCTTTATCAAGATCAATACGGTCAAACAATAATACCTATTTATACAGGTACTATTCCGATGCAACTATTATCCCTGCAGTTTCAACTATTTAATATGGTTGTCGATCCATGGTTAATTAAAAATAACCATGATAATCGTTTTATTGAATTTCCGAAGAACGTTAAAACGATTAGACAAAATAATAGGATTGAAAAGAGTAATATTGTTTATAAGAGAGCAGAGTGGATAATACCAAAGGAAAGTATACCGAAATTGAAAAATCTATCAAAAACTGAGATTTTTAAGGCATTATTTGAGTGGAAAACTAAGAATGAATTACCGGAGGAGTTTTTTATAACTACTCGTTGTAAGAATGATCACATTAACATTCTGATGAAAAAGAAACCTTTCTATTTTAGCTTTAAAAATTCATATACTCATCAACATTTAGAAGTTGCTATAAAAGATAACGATTTCGAAGGACTTATATTATCAGAAGTTTTCCCATCGATTGATGATGGATTAGGTACTAGTGAAGGTAAAGTTCATACCGCTGAATTTCTAACATTAACTAAACTATATTAGAGAGGTATATTGATGGATAATTGGTTATATTATAAAATTTATCCCAAGCAACCAGAGCTACTTAATGAAATAATACTAGATATTGTTAAGCCAACTATAAAGTTCTTCTTTTCTGATATCAAGAGTTGGTTTTTTATACGGTATGCAGATGAAAACGGATTCCATATACGGTTAAGGTTATATGTTTCTCAAGTTAACAATAATAAAATAAATGACTGGTTTAGAGCAATTGAGGCGAAGGAACTTCGAGAACTAAAAATTAAAACAACTAAAAAATATGCTTGGAAAAAATCAAAAATTTATCTAATTATAAATTCCAAAATATGAAAATAATTGAAGATGTGTATAAACCAGAATATCATAAATATGGGGGATATAAAGGAATTAGTATTGCAGAGAACCTTTTCCAAATATCTAGTGAATTAACATTAAGTATACTAGAAAATGCAAAAGAAGG
This sequence comes from Bacillus sp. JCM 19041, assembly GCA_001310375.1. Taxonomy (GTDB): domain Bacteria; phylum Bacillota; class Bacilli; order Bacillales; family Bacillaceae_D; genus Shouchella. Next base: position 11,910 of record BAXC01000018.1, read on the forward strand.
GCTTGATATTAATGAAGCTTCATTAACTGTAATGTACAAATCGTTAGACTTATTAGAGGGGGATACTAGAAAAAATGGTTTTCTGCAGGGGTATTTCGACTATTGGACAAATAGTAATGATTATCTAAGAGATAAAATTAAAATAGAATATAAGGATAAAAACCAACATTTAACTAGTTTTTTTAATAATATACGTACCCCAAAAAAAGCTGATATTTATAATGATTATGTTAATGGATTAATCCGAGCTGAAAAAGAAATAATAGAAGAATTGCAAATGTCTATAGATTCTTTACTGTTCCACTATATGCATATGATGAATAATAGACTTGGAATAACAATTATTGAGGAGGGTTATCTTGCATATCTTATTAAATTACACATAGACAATAATGGTTATTCTAACTTCATTCAAGCTCCTTAGCTTATGAAAAATACAGTAAAGCAAAAAATAGAGAATAGTTTGAGGTCGACCTAAAAAGGTCTTTAATAAGTACATCAATTATTATAAGTACCTTTTTTCCTTTCCTATTTACGGTGTAATAGATTACGTGGTCTTTCATTCGCTACTTGTGGAATCCTATTAACCAGGGATCTAATTAAAACCTTGTTTCAGGATTAGATAAATGGAAACGAATATTTTCTTTTTAAACAAAAATGTGTTTTACTACAACCACCATTCTAGGAAAATTAAATTCCTTGTGATGAAAATATGGAAACATTCGAAGCTTTTTAAAGAAGAGATGAACACACGTTATTAAAAAGAAAATAACAGCCGCTTTCTATGCTATACTGAAAAAAAGGCGGTGACAGACATGCTTACATCCGAGCAACGAAAAGCGATTCATGCGCTTCAACAAAAGGTTGAGCACGCAGATGGCATCAAACTAAAAATGAATTGGGATATGTTAGCGAGCGAGTCCCGTTCTGAGTCGGGAACAGAAGATTATTTCCACTACAATGCTCAAGGGGAATTGCTTGGTTTTTTAGCAATCTATCAATTTGGGAACAAAGTTGAGTGTTGTGGAATGGTTGATCCTAATAAGAGAAGACGTGGGATTGCTAAAATGCTGCTTGAGCAAGCGTCATCCGATTGGTTAAAGCAAACACCACGCTTTCTAATAAATAGCCCGGTCTTATCAAAAACAGGCACAATGTTTTGTGAATCAAATGGCGCAACGTACGCGTTTACGGAGCATCAACTTGTATGCAAGGAAGTCCCGATACCGTTTACTAAAGAAGGCGTACGAATTCGCCCAGCAGTGGCCAATGATGAGGAGAAACTTTATCAACTTGATAAAGAAGGATTTGGATTAACAACAAACGAAGTGAAATCGTTATATAAAAACGGTGGGGCACAAGGCACTTATGTGATTGAAGAAGACGGGCAAACGGTAGGTAAACTGCGCGTTGATCGTCAAACAAAAGAAAGTTGGATTTATGGATTTGTGCTAACGAAGGAACGGCGTGGAAAAGGGATTGGACGTGCCGCCTTAACAGATATTGTCCATCGAGAAGTGACGAATGGGAAAGTGGTTTGGCTTGATGTTGCTGTTGATAATGAAGCGGCGCTTTCATTGTATAAAACATGTGGCTTCACTGCTGAAGGAGCGCAAGCCTATTATGAATTGAAAAAATAAGACGTTTCGCTGCTAAGAGCGAAAGTCTTATTTTTGTACATGTATCTATTCATACTCAACATCTTCTTCTAAAATTTCTGGTCCGCTTGGATCGCCATCTTCAATGCTGAACCACTTGAAAAAGCGTTTGAAGAAACCATCGCCTTTTTCTTCCGGCTCTTCTTGTAAGTCTTCAATGGCATCTGGATCAGAACATGGTTCAAGTGGAGCGGTTCCTTGTAAAAAGGCGGTCGTTCTGCCGCCAGGACATGTTTCATTGGCGAGCAAGCCTGTGTGAGGATCTATTTCTGCCATGACAACTCCAGGTGGTTGATGGAATGGTAACTTCAGCTCACTTTCCATTGCCGATTCCATAAAGTCGGCCCAAATCCGTTTGGCGATTTGACCTTCAACTGCTTGGTCAATCTCTTTGTCTTTGTCGTAGCCAGTCCATACAGCCGTAACTAGCTGGGGCGTATAACCAATCATCCAACTGTCTCTTGGTGTGGAACCTGACTTTCCTGCGGTTGGGTGTGTTAATTGTTTGGCGACACTGCCCCCAGTTACAGAAGTATAGCTATTTAATGAAGGATCAAAAACACCTCGCATCATATCCGTTAATACAAACGCTGTATCTGCATGCATCACTTGGCGAATAGGGTGCTGTTGTTTATAAAGAGTTTCCCCGTTTGCATCGGTAACGCTACGAATAAAAACGGGCTCAATTTGCTTCCCTTCATTTGCTAAAGGTGAGTAGGCATTAGCCATGCTAATGATGGAAACAGGCTGGGCACCTAAAGCAAGAGATGGACGCTCGTCAAATGAACCGAGTCCAATGTTTTCTGCGACGGAAATTAACTCATTAGTACCAATCGATAAATGTGTTTTCACTGCGTAGATATTGTCAGAATAAGCAATTGCTTCAAGCATTGTAATAAAATCATTGGCGTAAATATCGTTGTAATTTTTGGGTGCATATTCTTCTCTGCCATCATCATACGTAAACGATGTTGCCTCGCTCAAAAAAGTAGACATTGGCGTGAACCCGTTCTCAAGAGCTGCATAATAAAGAAATGGTTTGATCGTTGAGCCTGGGTTTCTCTTCGCTTGAGTTGCGCGATTGAACGTACTTTTATTGTAGTCTTTTCCGCCAACAAGCGCCTTCACTTCACCATTACGGGGGTCAATCGCAACAAAAGCAACTTGTAAGTCATTATCAGGCATATAGTGTTCAACAAGTTCTTCAGCTTTTTGTTGAAGTACAGGGTCAAGTGTCGTTTGTATCGTTAAGCCACTTGTATCAAGCGCCTCTTCTTCTAAATTTGCTTCTTTTTTTTAACAAGGCTTTTACATGGTCTTGAAAGTACGGTGCGATTTCTCGATCCTCTAATTCAGCTTTGCTTTCAAAATGTAACGTTTCTTCTTTAGCTGATGCCGCTTCTGCCTTACTAATTGCACCAGTTAATACCATGCTGTCTAGTATCAAATGTTGACGGGATGTGGCTCGCTCTAAGTCGTTAAGTGGGGAGAAGTAACTTGGTCCTTTTGGGATACCAGCGAGCATCGCAGCCTCTGCTAATGTCACATCACTTGCGGATTTATTAAAAAAGAGTTGAGCCGCAGCTTCAACACCGTATGCTCCGTGACCATAATAAACCGTATTTAAATAGCCTGCTAAAATTTCATCTTTGGAATAATTCATTTCAAGACGTAATGAGTACAGGAGTTCATTCCACTTCCTGATATACGTCTTTTCATGTGATAAATATAAGTTGCGTGCATATTGCTGGGTGATGGTGCTTGCCCCTTGTGATTTTTCTCCGCTTTGAAGGTTGGCAAGTATGGCTCCTCCAATACGTTTGACATCAAAGCCGTAATGGGAGTAGAATTTCCGGTCTTCAATCGCAATCGTTGCTTGTGGCAAGTAGGGTGACATCGCTTGAAGGGGGATGGACAAACGATTTTGTCCCGCTTCTTCATTGCCAATTACTGACCCATCTGCCGCGAGGAATTGGGTGTTGATCGCAAGGTCCATGGGCGGAGGACCTTGCATACGTGTGTATGAAAGAAGTGCAATAATACTGATTGTAACAAGAATAGTGGAAAGCAAGATAAAACGAAATAGCTGTTTGGTCCGTTTAAATCGTTTTCGTTGTCCTCGTGTGGCTGGAATCATCTGGAGTACCCCTTTCTGTGCAGGATGTTATCCAGTTTGGGTAGTAAAATCGTTTTTTAAACCAAACCAGTAGTTGCAATTCCGTACGCATCCGCTATACTAGCTCTTAGCATAGGAAAGCTGTGCGCCTTTGAGGCTTAATTAATAAAGAGGTGACAAACGTGGAATTTTGGTTTACAGAAAAACAAACAGAACGTTTTGGCATTACAATGAAAATAAAACGGACTCTGCATACCGAAAAAACGGATTTTCAACAGCTTGATATGGTGGAGACCGAAGAGTTTGGCAATATGTTGTTATTAGACGGGATGGTCATGACAACGGAGAAAGATGAGTTTGTTTATCATGAGATGGTGACGCATGTTCCTTTATTTACACATCCAAACCCAAAACATGTACTTGTAGTTGGTGGTGGAGATGGTGGAGCGATTCGCGAAGTGATCAAACATCCATCTGTTGAGAAAGCAACACTTGTTGATATTGATGGCAAGGTCATTGAGTACTCAAAAAAATACTTACCGACAATCGCTTGTGCACTTGATGATGCTCGTGTTGATGTGCAAGTGGATGATGGTTTTATGCATATTGCAAAATCAGAGAATGAATATGATGTCATCATGGTTGATTCCACTGAGCCAGTAGGGCCAGCGGCGAAATTATTTGAACGTGGATTTTATGAAGGAATCTCAAAAGCGTTAAAAGAAGATGGCATTTTTGTTGCACAAACAGATAACCCTTGGTTTCATCAAGAATTAATTACGAACGTATATAAGGACGTTAAAGAAATCTTTCCGATAACACGTCTTTATACATGCAATATTCCAACGTACCCAAGTGGTATGTGGACATTTACGATTGGTTCGAAAAAACATGATCCACTTGAAGTACCACAATCTCGTTTTCATGAGATGGAAACAAAGTATTACACACCGGACATTCACAATGCTTCTTTTGTATTGCCTAAGTTTGTCCAAGATTTACTGAAGTAGGGGGAAATAACATGCGATTTGATGAATCTTACTCTGGTAAGGTATTCATAATGAGCCGTGCTTCGTATGAAGAGGCAGAAGCGGTCATTTATGGCATGCCTATGGATTGGACAGTTTCCTTTCGTCCAGGTTCACGCTTCGGTCCTGCGCGGATTCGCGAAGCTTCATTAGGTCTAGAAGAATATAGTCCATATGCGGACAAGCATCTTGAAGAAGTTGCTTACTTTGATGCGGGTGATATCCCCCTTCCGTTTGGAAATGCAGCGCGAAGCTTGATATGGTTGAGGAGTATGTTGACACACTCTTAGATGATGGCAAGTTCCCACTTGGACTTGGAGGAGAGCACTTGTTATCTTGGCCAATCTTCAAAGCAATGTACAAAAAGCATCCAAATATGGCGATTATCCATATTGATGCACACGCCGATTTGCGAGAAGAGTACGAGGGAGAGGTTTTGTCTCATTCAACGCCAATTCGCAAGGCATGTGGATTAATTGGTCCAGAAAATGTCTATTCGTTTGGGATTCGTTCAGGAATGCGCGAGGAATTTGCTTATGCAAAGAAATCAGGCATGCATATGCATAAATTCGATGTAGCTGAACCATTAAAGAACGTGCTACCGACTCTCGCAGGTCGACCGGTTTATGTAACGATTGATATTGATGTGCTTGATCCAGCCCATGCTCCTGGAACAGGGACAGCTGAAGCTGGTGGTATTACATCAAAAGAGTTACTTGAAGCCCAAAGGTTAATCAGTGAAGCGGATATTCAAATTATTGGTGCTGATTTAGTTGAAGTAGCACCGGCGTATGATCCATCAGAACAAACGGCTATCGCTGCAAGCAAGTTTGTCAGAGAAATGTTGCTTGGATGGGTTCACAAGAAATAAAGTGGCACGTATGGCAGTAAGTCTGTCATACGTGTTTTTTTATTCCGTATTAACGGGCAGTAAAACCTCAATTTCAACACTTGGAGATAAAGCGAAGAAATGTAAAATGAGGAATGTAAGGACTCCTCGCTGATGGTAGTTTCACTTTATTAGAACGGTTGGAATTCTATTCTTTTCCTGCTTGGTTTGTATGTATATGAGAATTTGACCGAAATAAATATCCAAACATTGCAACGCGTATGCAAACCCAGTAAAATAGAAAGAAGCGATTAATGCACGATACACAGAATGGATGAAAAAATAATGAAACGGAAAGTTCAGATTTCATTTCAAACGACGACTTTTATAGAGGGCCAACAGCCTGATTCCTTTTCATTTGTCACAGACGGTGATTTATATGTGAAAGGAAACGCATCATACTTGCGATTTAAAGAAGCTCATACCCATGATCAAGATGTTTTCTCTACAATGAAGTGGGACGGTCGTGAGCTGATGCTCATTCGTCAAGGGACAATTATTATGAGGCAAAGCTTTATTTCAAAAGAAGAAACGTACGGACGATATGTAACCCCAGAGGCCTCGTGGGAAACGAAAGCCCTAACGGAAACATTGCTAGTCCAATTGCCTACAGGTAATAAAAATAAGGGCAAGCTGTATGTACGCTACCAGTTTTATTTGCAAGGCCAGTCGACAGGAGAGCATGAGATTCGACTCTCGATTGAGCGCAAGGGCGAATAATTAAATGATGCGTTTATGCAAGGGATTGCCAGGGCATTCCTTGCTTTCTTTTTTCAAAGCTAAGTAAATGAATATGATACCGAATGGATATAAGGAGTTAATGATGATGAACAGTATGGAGCAAAGAAAAGAACAATTGCAGCAAGAAATACGGGCGGCTGTTTTAAAAGCAGGACTTGCAACAGAAGAACAAATGCCAGCCGTTGTTCTTGAAGTACCAAAAGAAAAAACACATGGCGATTATGCGACAAATATGGCAATGCAACTTGCTCGCGTAGCAAGAAAGCACCAAAGTTAATTGCTGATGACCTTGTTGAAGCAATTGATCATAACAAAGCAGGGATTGAGCGGATTGAAGTAGCTGGACCAGGCTTTATTAACTTCTTTTTGGATAATGCGTATTTACGTGAGATTATCCCAGCCGTCCTCGATGCAGATGTTGATTACGGCAAGAGCACATCTGGTAAAGGTGAGAAAGTGCTGATTGAATTTGTATCAGCGAATCCAACTGGTGACCTTCATTTAGGTCATGCTAGAGGAGCTGCAGTTGGTGATGCGCTGGCAAATATCATGAATAAAGCAGGATACCAAGTAGCACGCGAATACTATATTAACGATGCTGGAAACCAGATTAACAACTTGGCGTTATCGCTTGAGGCTCGTTATATGCAGGAGCTCGGGAAAGAATATGAGATGCCGGAAGATGGGTATCACGGGAAAGATATTATCGAGATTGCACGTGTTTTAGTTAGTGAAGTTGGTGATGCTTATGCAAAACTTGAAGAAAAAGAAAGACTTGAAACACTGCGCAGCTATGGTTTGGAAAAAGAGTTAGAGAAAATTAAAACAGATTTAGAGGCTTATCGTGTTCGATTTGATCATTGGTTCTCTGAAACATCGTTGTATGAGTCAGGTCAAGTGGAAAGAGGATTACGTGTACTTGAAGAAAAGAAAGAAACGTATAAGCAAGACGGTGCTACGTGGTTACGCTCAACTGCATACGGTGATGACAAAGACCGTGTTCTTGTTAAACAAGACGGTAGCTATACGTATTTAACACCAGACATTTCTTATCATCTCGACAAGTTTGATCGCGGCCACCATCGTTTAATTGACGTTCTTGGAGCCGATCATCATGGCTACATTCCGAGGATGCGTGCAGCGATTCAGGCGCTTGGTTACGATGCAGATCGCTTTAGTGTTCAGATCATTCAAATGGTCAGCTTGTTCCAGGGCGGTGAAAAAGTGAAGATGAGTAAGCGGACTGGCAAAGCAGTAACGCTTCGCGAGTTAATGGAAGAAGTAGGCGTTGATGCAACCCGTTATTTCTTTGCGATGCGCAGCCCAGATACGCATCTTGACTTCGATATGGATTTAGCTGTATCCAAGTCAAATGAAAATCCGGTTTACTATATTCAATACGCTCATGCACGTGTATGCAGCATGCTCCGTCAAGGTGAAGAACTTGGTTTGGAGTATTCTAGTGAGACGGATCTGTCTTCTATAGCGAGTGAGAAAGAGTATGAGTTGTTAAAAACAATTGGAGATTTCCCAAGTGCTGTTGCAGAAGCAGCTGCAAAGCAAATTCCGCAGCGAATCGCGAATTATGCATACGAGCTAGCCCAGGCGCTGCACAGCTTTTATAATTCAACACGCGTACTTGATGAAACGAATAAAGAGCTTTCAACGGCGCGTTTGGCGTTGATGAAGGCAACTCAATTAACGATTCATAATGCATTAGCGCTAATCGGTGTGCACGCACCAGAAAAGATGTAATTGATGGATATTATTTGGTGGCTGCTCATTGCTGTATTTTTTATTGCCAGCTATGTAGGTTAATCGTTCCTATTATTCCCTCGGTTCTTGTCCTCTGGGGCGGGTTCCTCATCTATCTATTTGCGTTATCAGGTTCGTTAAGCGTATGGTTTTGGATCGGTATGGGTGTTTTGACAGTGTTCTTATTAGTTGTTGATATTCTAGCAAATGTTGTGTTTGTTAAACGTACTGGTGGAACAAAGTGGGGCGAGCGTGCAGCGCTTATTGGTGTCATTATTGGTGCTTTTGTTTATCCTCCTTTTGGCTTAATTATTGTGCCGTTTGTCCTTGTCCTGCTGACAGAATTGTTGCAGCAACAAACATTTAATGATGCCGTCCGCATCGCCTTTGCATCATTCCTTGCTTTCTTAAGTAGTTCTTTTGCGAAGGCGGTTGTGCAAACCGTCATGATTATTTGGTTCTTTATTGAAGTGTGGATTTCATAAAACTCAGGTCTTTGGTTCCGGGTTTCAGTTTGTCGACAAAGTCTCGTAAAAACGAGACCGTCGACAAGCTTTTTTTATTGATAAGTGAAGACACGATACTTTTCCCGTTTAGCCCTCGCTCCCGGCATACACTTCGCTTTCCGCGGGCGTGAAGCATTGCCAAAAACTTCAAGAAAAACAAGAGCGGTCATGAATTTAAACTAGTTAGCCAATTGAAGTTGGAGGTTAATCACGAACTCCAATTGACCCCAAAAAACCACTGAAATAAATTCTCAGAGGTTTTTGTCTATGGTTTTTAACTTTATAGCAGTCCTGCAAAGGGTGCTGCAACCCGTTCTTTTATCTTATCGAGGAAAGGTCTTTGTTCGAGTTTTTCCAATGTTACGTTTATAGATGTAGATCGATCATAGTATACAGCAGACAATACTTGATCAATGAAAGAAGGGTCATTGCTAATACAGCTCGTCTCGTCATTTAAATGGAGACTACGTCTATCAAAGTTTGGTGTGCCGATTAAACAATCGGTTTGATCCGCTATAATTGCTTTTACGTGGTAGAAGCCTCGGTAATAGTGGTGTACGAGAACGCCGGCACGAAGCGCTTCTGTTAGGAAAGGAGTCGCTCCATGTTTAACAAGAGGATGGTCGGCTTTCTCTGGCAGAATCAATGACACGTTAACACCACGTTGTGATGCATCGAGTACAGCATGGTGAAGCCGTTTTGATGGAATGTAGTACGGTGTGCAAATAATCAATGAGTGTGTTGCATGTTCAATCATGGCGATTAATTGCTGTTCAAGTCCTACACCCGACGTACTTAGAAACTGCAAAGGTTGAGTGCCCCGTTCTAACTTAGGGAAAAAGGAGTCGCGATTGGGTAATTTCGTGCGAGAAGCTGCTTTGAAATCTTGTAAAAATTGATGCTGTACATCGGCACTGCCTTCCCCAGTAATTCGGAGGTGGAAATCACGCCAAAAACCAAAAAAGGATCGCGACCTAAATACTCATCCCCAACATTAAATCCGCCAATATAACTTATTTTCCCATCAATAATAGCTAGTTTTCGATGGTTTCGTCGATTTAATGAAAAGAAAAAATAGGGGCTTCTTATGTTGGCGGAGCAATAAAATTCGGCTCCGGCAGTATAGAGCTTTTTCTTTAGCGAGTGAGTAAGTTTACAGCCGAATCGATCAACTAGTAGACGAACTTCAACACCTTCTTGTGCTTTTTTACATAGAGAATCAATAACACGTTTGCCTGTTTGGTCACTACGGAAAATGTAAAATTGGATATGCACATGCTTTTTTGCTTTTAATACATCATTAAGAAGCCGGTCAATGAAATCTTCTCCAGTTGTTAAGAGCAGGGTTTCGCTAAACGATTGTTTGCTAATTGTTGGTAGCTTCTCTTCGCGCAGCTGTTTTAAGCCCTGTGAATAGTCATAACGCCACCATGCACCCACAATGAGGAAGAAGAGAATAATAAATAGAACCCACCACACGTTTAAGCCCTCCTTCTGTTTATTTAGCGTTTCCGATTTTTATGTAAACATCCAAAAAGACAAAAAAAATATATGACTGAATGCTCATTCATTTAATCTTGTGTTATACTACGCTTAAGAATAGCTGGAGGAGGTACTTTATGGAAGTCAATTCTGCACTACTAATTGCCAATTGGGTTTTATTTCTTCTTGTAACCGGTTACGCGGTCTTCTTATTCGGTTATTTGGTCTTGACTCGTATCCAATTTATTAAGCTAGGCAAGAAAGCAGAGTTTGAAAAGACAATGCAAGAGAGATTGCAGGCAATTTGGGTAAATGTATTTGGTCATAAAAAACTGATGAAAGATAAGAAAAGCGGATTTATCCACATCATGTTTTTTATGGATTCTTAATGGTCCAATTCGGAGCAATCGACTTAATCTGGAAAGGGTTAAATCCAGGTAGCCATTTACCGCTTGGTCCGGTTTATCCTTATTTCACTTTATTCCAAGAAATAGTTGTTGCGATGATCTTAATAGCCGTTGTATGGGCATTTTACAGACGCTATATGGAAAAGATTGTTCGCCTTAAGCGTGGTTGGAAAGCGGGACTTGTTCTTATTTTTATTGGTGGATTAATGGTATCAAAAACCTTTGCCAAAGGAATGGAAATGATTTGGCTTGGCAAGGAATTAACGGGGTTTGAACCACTCGCAACTGCGGTTGCTTTTGCTTCAAGTTGGATTGCACCGTCAGTAGCAGCGGCTTTATTTTTTGTTTTTTGGTGGGCCCATCTTTTATTCTTGTTAACGTTTTTAGTTTATGTGCCTCAATCAAAGCACGCTCATTTAATTGCTGGACCAGCGAATGTGTTTTTAGGGCGTACGCATAAAGTTGGTCAACTTGCGAAAGTCGATTTTGAGGAAGAAGATGCTGAAAGCTTTGGAGTCGGAAAAATTGAAGATTTCAATCAAAAGCAACTACTTGATTTATACGCATGTGTGGAATGTGGACGCTGTACGAATATGTGTCCAGCAACGGGCACAGGTAAAATGCTGTCGCCAATGGATTTGTTACTTCGAATGAGAGACATTTAACGGAAAAGGGTGCTGCAATTACCTCTCGTACACCGTGGATGCCTTCCTATGCATTTGCTGGTACAACGGCAAATGTACTCGCGTCTAAAGGACATGAAGAGGCAGCGGCAGGATACGATGTGAGCTTGATTGGAGATGTCATTACAGAAGACGAGATTTGGGCGTGTACAACTTGCCGTAACTGTGAAGATCAATGTCCAGTAATGAACGAACATGTTGATAAAATCATTGACTTACGACGTTATTTGGTATTGACTGAAGGAAAGATGGATCCTGATGCACAGCGGGCGATGCAAAACATTGAGCGTCAAGGTAACCCATGGGGGATTAGCCGGAAAGAACGTGAAAACTGGCGTGATGGGCGCGATGATATTGAAGTTCCAACAGTAAAAGAATTAAGCAAAAAAGGCGAAGAGTTTGAGTACTTATTTTTCGCTGGATCAATGGGAGCTTATGACAATCGTAGCCAAAAAGTTGCGCAATCATTTGCAAAACTTTTGAACTTGGCAGGTGTATCTTTTGCGATTATCGGGAATAAGGAAAAAAATTCAGGCGACACACCTCGTCGCTTAGGGAATGAATTTTTATTCCAAGAACTTGCAAGCGCAAACATCGAGTTGTTCCAAAAGAATAATGTGAAAAAGATCGTGACAATTGATCCTCATGCATATAATACGCTAAAGAATGAATATCCGGACTTTGGTTTGGAAGATGTAGAAGTGTATCATCATACTGAACTATTAGCTAAACTTCTAGAGGAAGGTAAGCTTATACCAACCAAGGAAGTACAAGAAACGATTGTGTTCCATGACTCTTGTTATTTAGGGCGCTATAACGACGTTTATGATCCTCCACGTGAGATTTTAAAACATATTCCTGGTGTAAACGTTGTAGAGATGGAGCGCAACCGAGAGAATGGAATGTGCTGTGGTGCAGGTGGTGGAATGATGTGGATGGAAGAAGACAAAGGTCAGCGGGTAAATGTTGCGAGGACAGAGCAAGCTCTGGCTGTTTCACCTTCCGTTATTGGAAGTGCTTGTCCGTATTGCTTGACAATGTTAAGTGATGGGACAAAGGCGCTTGAAAAAGAAGAAGATGTCCAGACGTTAGATGTAGCAGAGATTTTAGAAAGATCAATGGATGAATCAGCTTAACAAGATTCGCGCTAAGGCGAATCTTGTATTTCAAACAATTATGACCGAGCGTTCGCTCGGAAGGGGAGAGATAATCGTGAAGACAGTTATTGTGAGCGGGGCACGAACACCGATCGGGAAAATGGGGGGCGCTCTTTCGACGCTTAAAGCAACTGAACTTGGTGGAATTGCTTTAAAGGAAGCATTAAAAAGGGCTGATTTAAAACCAGAACAAGTTGACGAAGTCATAATGGGAAATGTCCTGCAAGCTGGTGTTGGGCAACTTCCTTCTAGACAGGCAATGCATGAAGCGGGAATCCCTTGGAGTGCGCGAACAGAGACGATTAACAAAGTTTGTGCTTCGGGTATGCGGGCAGTAACATTAGCTGACCTTGCGATTCGTTCGAATGAGGCAGAAGTGATTCTTGCGGGTGGCATGGAGTCTATGTCAAATGCCCCGTATTATATGCCAAAGGCGCGTTTTGGCGCGCGGATGGGTGATGCGACGATGGTCGATGGCATGGTTTATGATGGCCTCACATGTTCGTTTTCAAATGTTCATATGGGTGTTTACGGAAGCAAAACAGCAGAAGAACTCGGTCTCTCGCGTGCGGAGCAGGATCAATGGGCTGCAAGAAGTCAGAAGCTCGCTGTTCAATCGGTTGAAAGCGGTATCATCAAGGAAGAAATTATTCCCGTAGAAGTGAAAGGGAAAAAAGGTAAAGTAACTGTGGTGGAACAAGATGAAGCACCAAGGTCTGGTACAACAATGGAATCGCTTGCGGCGCTTCGCCCAGCTTTCGGTAAGGATGGAACGATTACCGCGGGCAATGCGCCGGGCGTAAATGACGGTGCTTGTGCAATGGTTTTAATGAGTGATGAAAGAGCTAAAAAAGAAAATAAACAAGTGCTTGCAACAATAATTGCTCATGACAAGTTAGCTGTAGCTCCAGAAGATTTCCCGAAAACACCAGGTCTTGTTATTAACTCCTTACTTGAGAAGACCGGACTTAATCTTGAAAAAATAAAGCGCTTTGAAATTAATGAAGCGTTTGCTGCTGTAGCGTTAGCGGGAAATCAACTTGCTGGTCTTGATGAAGATAAAGTAAATGTGAACGGTGGCGCAGTTGCGTTTGGACATCCAATTGGAGCGAGTGGAGCAGGATTATTTTGACTCTGGCCTATGAATTAAAACGCAGTGGTGGGGGCTATGGATCGCAGCGATATGTAGTGGTGGCGGCCAAGGTGACGCGATCTTGCTTTATGTGGAAGGGGAATAAAAGATGAATACAGTGATGGTAGTTGGCGCGGGTCAAATGGGAGCAGGGATTGCAGAGGTTTTTGCTGCAAAAGGGTTTCGTGTACTCCTGCATGATCAAAGCAAAGAAACTACTGAACGAGGAAAGCTAGGTATTGAGGGGCGTCTGGGAAAGCTAGTCAAAAAAGGGTATGCAAACGAAGAAGATGTTGCATCTACTCTCAAACGAATTGAACCTGTGTTCCAGCTATCTGAAGCAGCTCGGGCAGAGTTAGTCATTGAGGCAGCGACGGAGAATGGTGAGATAAAAAAGGAAATCTTTAAAGCGATTGACGAATTTGCCCCCGAGGGTCGATTATGGCGACGAATACGTCCTCTTTACCTATAACGGATATCGCAAGTGTAACAACTCGTCCGGAGCAAGTGATTGGAATGCATTTTATGAACCCGGTACCTCGGATGAAATTAGTTGAAGTCATTCGTGGTTTGGCAACATCAGATCACGTATATGAAACAGTTATGGAAACGTCAAAGAAACTTGATAAAGTCCCAGTTTCAGCTGAAGATTTCCCTGGGTTTGTGTCGAACCGTATTTTAATGCCAATGATTAATGAAGCGGTTTTCACTTTATATGAAGGTGTCGCGACAGCAGAGGATATTGATACGGTCATGAAACTCGGAATGAACCACCCAATGGGACCACTTACACTTGCTGATTTTATTGGACTTGATACGTGCCTATCTATTATGAATGTTTTACATGATGGTTTTGGAGACAGCAAATACCGTCCTTGTCCTCTTCTAAAAAAATACGTTCAAGCAGGATGGTTAGGCAAAAAAACGGGCAGGGGGTTCTTTATTTATGAGTAATGTTTTCTTTAATGAAGAACAGATCATGATGCAAAAAATGGTGCGTGAGTTTGCGAAAGAACAGATCCTTCCTGCTGTAGAGCAGATGGAAGAGCAAGATAAATTTCCCCGTGAGGTATTAAAAAAAATGGGGGAACTTGGTTTAATGGGTGTTCCAATACCGGAGAAATATGGCGGTTCGGGCATGGATTTTGTTTCGTATATTATCGCGGTACATGAAGTATCGAAAGTAAGTGCCGCTGTCGGACTAATTATGAGTGTTCATACATCGGTTGGAACAGTACCAATTGTTCTCTACGGGACAGAAGAACAAAAACAGAAATACGTACCTAAGCTTGCTTCAGGAGAAATGATTGGTGCCTTTTGTTTAACGGAACCTAATGCTGGAAGTGACGCGAAGTCGTTGCAAACAAAAGCCGTAAAAGACGGGGACGGCTATATTTTAAATGGATCAAAAGTATTTATTACGAATGGGGGCGAAGCGGGGAGCTATTTAGTCTTTGCCGTAACCGATCCAACCGCTGGTTCCAGAGGGATCTCTTGTTTTATAGTAGAAGCAGAGACAGAGGGATTAATTATTGGAAAAAAAGAAAGGAAACTTGGCTTGTATGGATCAACGACAACGGAGGTGTTATTCGAGAATTGCAAAGTGACATCAGGACAATTGCTTGGGCGTGAAGGAGAAGGGTTAAAAATCGCACTCTCGAATTTAAACTCCGGACGAATTGGTATCGCAGCTCAATCCTTAGGAATTGCTGAAGCTGCCCTAGAAGCAGCAAGTGGGTATGCAAATGAACGCAAGCAGTTCGGAAAAAAACTACTCGAACATCAAGGTTTGGCTTTTAAACTAGCAGATATGGCAACGGAAACGGAAGCGGCCAAACAGTTAACATACGCCGCCGCTCAATTAAAAGAGCGTGGTCTTCCCTGTGCGAAGGAAGCTTCTATGGCTAAGTTATTTTCATCTAGAACGGCGATGGATGTGGCGACAAAAGCCATTCAAGTGTATGGCGGTTACGGCTACATGAAAGAATACCCGGTTGAACGGTATTTCCGAGATGCGAAGGTGTGCGAAATTTATGAAGGTACGAGTGAAATACAGCAAATGGTCATCGCCAGACATTTAACCGTCTAGCTTCGTGCAACGGACACATCTTCGTGTTAAGATAACAAAAAAACGAAGAAAGCAGCGGGAAGTAGGTACTAACGAATGTCAAAAAAAAATCGTGCCGTCAATGGTAAAGGATCAACAATTAGTAAAAAAAACGCCGGGAACAAATGATTAAAAGGTGCTGTGCATTTATTTATTGAAAAAGGATTTCACCGAACAACGACGAGAGAGATAGCCAAGGAGTCTGGTTTTAGCATTGGCACGTTATATGAATACATTGGTGCAAAAGAAGATGTACTCTACCTTGTGTGTGATTCTATCTATGATGAGGTAACAGAAAACGTGAGGGTCCAACTAGATACAACTGGTACTGCTCTAGAGCGATTAAAAAAAGCCATCTATGCCTATTTCTCGGTTGTGGACGATATGCAAGAAGAAGTGCTTGTTATGTATCAGGAAACAAAATCATTGCCAAAGGAAACCTTGCCTTATGTATTAAAGAAAGAATTGGAAATGGTTGAAATGATGGAAACCTTAATTTCCGATTGTGCAAATAGTGGGGATTTACTGATATCAAGCCAAGAACAACATCTTTTGGCTCATACGATTCTTGTAATGGGTCAAATGTGGACATTTCGCAGATGGGCAGTGCAAAGTGTGCTTGATCTTGAAGCTTTTACAGAACAACAAACAAAGCAGTTACTAACTGCTTATTTGCCATAAGTGTGGCCGCAGGTTTTGCAGACTGCGGCTTTTTCGAATGTGAGGGAGTGGATTTTAACTAGCAATAAAGATGAAATATGTTTATAATGGGACGTATGATTTTATCAACTGATGGCTTACAATAGAGATGTGAGAACAAATTGGTTTAAGATGGAAAGGGCGTGCTCGGTTGTGGTTGATTTGCAATCCTTAAAAAAAGAAGACCTGAATGAAATGTCAATGGTAGAAACGGCGTATGCATTAATGGTTGAAAAAAGACAGCCTTATAATTTCTACGACTTGCTTGAAGCGGTAGCAAAAATAAAAGGTTTGTCTAAGACAGAAATGGACGCGCGCATTTCATTTCTATATACGGATTTAAATATTGATGGTCGTTTTCTTACTCTTGGCGACAATAAATGGGGACTGAAAGCATGGTACCCTCATGAACAGTCAGAAGAAGAAATTACAAGCTCTGCGAAACCTGCTAAGCGCCGTAAGTCAAAAGACGATGAAGATGACGAGTATGATTTAGATAATGAAGTCGAAGAAGATGAGTTCGAGGACTTGGAAGATGAGCTAGATGAGCTAGCAGATGAAGAAGATCAGGACGACGACGATGAGTTTGATGATAAAGACGACGACGATGATGATCTTCCAGATTTTGATGAGGATGAAGAGCATTCCGAAGAAGAAGAAGATTAATTGTCAACTTGACTTCTTGATGTGAACTAGGTAAAATCATTTTTGGGCTCATTATGAGCTTATTTAATGGAGATTATAAACAAAAGTGCGCCCCATTCATTCGTGGGTGAGGTGCCACTTTTGTTTTTTTTGATAGAACAACGATAAAATGGAGCATCCCCTTAATTGACCATAGGAGGAAACAAAATGGCAGCAAAATATATTTTCGTAACAGGTGGCGTCGTATCGTCACTTGGAAAAGGTATCACAGCAGCGTCTCTTGGGCGTTTGCTTAAAAATCGTGGTTTAAAGGTAACCATTCAAAAGTTTGACCCGTACATTAACGTTGATCCAGGCACAATGAGCCGTATCAGCATGGAGAAGTTTTTGTTACCGATGATGGGGCAGAGACAGACTTAGATTTAGGACACTATGAACGCTTTATAGATATTAACTTAAGCCAAAATTCGAATGTAACAACTGGGCGCGTCTATTCTACTGTACTTAAGAAAGAACGCCGCGGTGATTATCTAGGTGGAACAGTACAGGTCATTCCCCATGTTACGAATGAAATTAAAGAACGCGTTTTTCGTGCTGGTCGTGAGACTGGAGCTGACGTTGTTATTACCGAAATCGGTGGGACTGTAGGGGATATTGAAAGCTTGCCGTTTTTAGAAGCGATTCGTCAAATCAAAAGCGATGTAGGTATGGATAATGTTCTTTATCTCCACTGTACGTTGATCCCGTATTTAAAAGCAGCCGGAGAAATGAAATCCAAACCAACACAACACTCGGTTAAAGAGCTGCGCTCGTTAGGCATTCAACCAAATGTTATCGTTGTGCGGACTGAGCGCCCTGTTCCACAAGATATGAAGGATAAGATTGCGTTATTCTGTGACATTCGTAAGGAAGCGGTAATTGAAGCAGGAGATGCAGATACGCTTTACCAAGTACCTCTTGATCTACAAGCTCAAAACCTTGACCAAATTGTTTGTGACCATTTGAAATTGCAATCTGGTGAAGCCAATATGGAAGAATGGACTGCTCTTGTTGACCGAGTAAACAATTTATCTAAGAAAGTCCGGATTGCTCTTGTTGGTAAATATGTTGAATTACAAGATGCGTATCTTTCAGTAGCAGAAGCATTACGCCATGCTGGTTACAACGTAGATGCAGACATTGAGATTGATTGGGTTTACTCAGAGCAATTAACAGATGAGAATGTTGCAGAACAATTAAAAGACGCGGATGGCATTCTTGTGCCAGGTGGATTCGGAGATCGTGGTATTGAAGGAAAGATTACTGCTACTCGTTTTGCACGTGAAAACAAGATTCCATTCCTCGGCATCTGTTTAGGTATGCAACTTGCTTCTGTTGAGTTTGCGCGTACTGTACTAGGAATGGAAGGTGCGAATTCAGCTGAATTAAACCCATCTACACCATATCCAATCATTGATTTGCTTCCAGAGCAAAAAGATGTTGAAGATCTTGGGGGGACATTACGACTTGGTCTTTATCCATGTAAATTGGAGGAAGGCACGATAGCTCATGCAGCATACGGGGAGCAAGTTATTTATGAGCGTCACCGTCATCGGTATGAGTTTAATAATGAGTATCGTGAGCAAATGGAAAACGCGGGCTTTATCTTCTCTGGAACGAGTCCAGATGGCCGTCTTGTTGAAATCATTGAGGTTGCCGATCATCCGTTTTTTGTAGCGAGCCAGTTCCATCCAGAATTTGTTTCTCGTCCAACGCGTCCACAACCGTTGTTCCGAGAGTTCGTTCGAGCTTCGCTTGAAAAACAAGAATCTTAATCAAATAAAAAGAAGGCAGTTGCGGCTAGATATGTACGTGACTGCCTTTTTTTAATTGATAGAATGAGAAAAATGTTTATTTTTGCTTATTTCTGGTTATAGGTAGAGGCATTGTGATGTGGAATCGATTGGGAGTAATTTGATTAGATCGTATCCCTCCATCAACTGTGTCCCAACAAGTAGAATTCGGGAAAAGAATGTCGAGGGGGGTGGAGAAAGTTGGATGTGTGTATGTGCACATTTGTTAAGAAATTAAAAAAGCAGGGGTTGCCTGCTTTAATCGTCTAGTTCAGATAGAATATCGGTGACTGTTAAGTAAAGGTGCTGGACTAAAAACAAAGCACAATTGTGCCTGGGTGGCCAATGCGGTTTCCATCGTCGTCAGGGATAAGACCGCCTTTTACGCCTGTATCAATAAACAAGTCGCAGTTTCTAGTTCTGTAATGCCAGAGACAGTAGCAGATGAAACGACGATTACAGGCGTGTTCGCTCTAGTACAAGCAGCTAGAACTTTAGTAACTCGGTCATCTGTGGCATCAGGGGCAAAGAGAAGGACTCGGTCCTCGGGTCCGGTGTCTTGCTGATCCAGAATTTCTGCTTGAGGCAAAGCATCATACCCCCCTGTTGCTGCCTCCTCCAATGCTCTTAATTGGTCGAAGCCTTTGACATAAATTGTCCCCTGGGTGACAATGGCTTGGGCAAGTAAGCGACCAGCATCTTCAAGAAGGTCTTCTTGTTTTTCATTCATCTTTTTAAACAAACCAAATAATTGGGTTGTGTATATTTTATGCATAGAGCATTATCCTTTCAAATGTAGCAAGTTTGCCTTTTATTGTAGATGTGTGTTTGACAGATTGCAAATAAATAGAGGGAAAGCACGAAAAAGCGCGAATTAGTTTAAAATAATGAGCGTATGTGTGAAGGGGGAAGAAAATGAATCACAAGGTGCTTATCGTTGATGATCAATTTGGAATAAGAGTGTTGTTAACAGAAGTATTGCAAAAAGACGGCTATGAAATGTTTCAAGCTGCGAGCGGTAAGGAGGCCCTCTTAATTCAAGAAACAGAAAACATCAGCATCGTTTTGTTGGATATGAAGATTCCAGGAATGGACGGAGTGGAAATTCTAAAGAGGTTAAAAGAAAAACAACCAGAAATAAAAGTCATTATGATGACTGCATATGGAGAACTGAATATGGTAAATGAGGCGTTGGAAAATGGAGCGCTTAGTTATATGGCAAAACCATTTGATATTGAAGATGTCCGTCAAGTGATTCGTAAAAACTTAAATGAGTAGCATATAAAAAGTGGTATCGCTTTCTTGAAAAATTCCGGATCTTTCTAGGGTCACATCCAAAAAAGTTATGCTATAATGGACACGACCTACACATTAGGATATAGGTATGCATGGCAAATCGAACCTGATTTGTGTGTTTGGCACATAACTTCATAATCCTGAGGTTATTTTATAAATAGAGATTGCTGAGCGGCCCATCATGCCTATGGCAAGCGAATTTAAGGAGGACGATCATGCCTTTAGTATCAATGAAAGAAATGTTGAACAAAGCAAAAGCGGAGAGCTATGCGGTTGGACAATTCAACTTGAACAACTTAGAGTTACGCAAGCGATTCTGCAGGCGGCAGAAGAAGAAAAATCACCAGTTATTCTTGGTGTTTCTGAAGGTGCTGCACGCTATATGGGTGGCTTCAAAACCATTGTAGGTTTAGTTGAAAACCTAATGGAAGAATATAATGTGACAGTTCCTGTTGCGATTCATTTAGACCACGGTTCAAGCTTTGAGAAATGTGTTGAAGCGATTCATGCTGGTTTCACATCTGTAATGATCGACGGCTCACATTATCCGTTAGAAGAGAACATTGCATTGACAAACCGTGTTGTAGAAGTAGCTCATGCACTAGGTGTTTCTGTTGAAGCAGAACTAGGACGCATTGGTGGACAAGAAGATGATCTTATTGTTGATGATGCTGAAGCTGCTTACGCGATTCCTGAAGAATGTAAGGAACTTGTTGAAGCAACTGGCGTTGATTGCTTTGCTCCAGCGCTCGGTTCTGTACACGGACCATACAAAGGGGAACCAAACCTTGGTTTTGACCATATGAAAAAAATTGATGGCTTAGTTGGCATTCCTCTTGTTCTTCATGGCGGGACAGGCATTCCTACAAAAGATATCCAAAAAGCGATTGAATTTGGCCACGCTAAAATCAATGTAAATACAGAAAGCCAAATCTCTTCTGCGAAAGCAGTGCGTGAAACACTTGCAGCGCAACCAGAGCAATATGATCCTCGTAAATACCTTGGACCTGCTCGTGATGCGATTAAAGCAACTGTTATTGGCAAAATGAGAGAGTTTGGTTCTTCAAATAAAGCATAATTTATTTATTTTTTAAAAGCAGTCTTATGGCTGCTTTTATTTCCATTTTAAAATGTAACCGTTTTTTCATAAGGGAGAGATAAAAATGAAATTCTTTATAGATACGGCTAATATCGATGAAATTAAAGAAGCACGTGATTTAGGCATATTAGATGGTGTAACGACTAATCCATCACTAGTGGCAAAAGAAGGCGTCGATTTTCATGAACGAATTCGTGAAATTGCTGCGCTTGTTCCTGGTAGTGTAAGTGCAGAAGTCATTTCACTTGATGCTGAAGAGATGATTAAAGAAGGCAAGGAGCTTGCTGCAATCTCTGAAAATATCACAGTGAAAGTACCCATGACGGTAGATGGTTTAAAAGCAGTCCATGCCTTTACAGAACTAGGAATTAAAACAAATGTGACACTTATTTTCTCTGTTCCTCAAGCTTTGCTTGCTGCACGAGCAGGAGCGACGTATGTGTCCCCGTTTTTAGGGAGACTCGACGACATTGGGCAAGATGGCCTTCAATTAATCTCCGATATTACACAAATCTTTAACGTCCATGGATTGCAAACGCAAATCATCGCCGCATCAATCCGTCACCCTATTCATGTGAATGAAGCTGCTAAACGAGGAGCCCATATTGGAACCATCCCGTTGAAAGTAATTAAGCAGTTAACAAAACATCCTTTAACTGATCAAGGAATCGAAACGTTTTTAGCTGATTGGAATAAATAAGATTATTGTCGAAAAATAGAGGAAGTCGTACTTTTTTAACGAACTCTGGCTATACTGAATGCTACTCGGATTTGAGTAACCAGTAAGTGAAGGAAGGGATTTCGATGCATAAGTTATTGATTGAAGGCGGCCATACACTAGAAGGAAGTGTACAGATTAGTGGGGCGAAAAACAGTGCAGTAGCGCTTATTCCAGCTGCAATTTTGGCGGACAGCACAGTTACTATTGATAATTTACCCGCTATTTCAGATGTTGATCTATTAGCAGAGCTGCTCCGTGAAATTGGTGGAGAAGTGGACATGGAAAATCAAACGATGACCGTTCATCCAGAAGGCATGGTAGCAATGCCTCTTCCAAATGGCCGAGTTAAAAAACTGCGAGCTTCCTATTACTTGATGGGTGCAATGCTAGGCAAATTTAAAAAAGCAGTTATTGGTCTTCCAGGAGGCTGTAACTTAGGTCCGCGACCGATCGATCAACATATAAAAGGTTTTGAGGCATTAGGTGCTCGTGTAACCAATGAGCAAGGCGCCATTTATTTGCGTGCGGATGAGCTTTACGGAGCAAAGATTTATTTAGATGTGGTTAGTGTAGGCGCCACGATTAACATTATGCTTGCCGCTGTCCGTGCTAAAGGTAGGACAGTTATTGAGAATGCGGCAAAAGAACCTGAAATTATTGATGTTGCTACATTGTTGACGAGCATGGGTGCAAGAATAAAAGGTGCAGGAACAAATGTGATTCGTATTGATGGTGTGCAGCAATTACATGGTTGCAGGCATTCAATCATTCCGGACCGAATTGAGGCAGGAACATACATGATTATGGCTGCTGCAATAGGTCAACGTGTACGGATCGACAATATTATCCCCACTCACGTGGAATCGGTTACAGCGAAGTTGCGGGAAATGGGAACAAATGTTGAAGTTCGAGATGACCAAATTATTGTAAGTGGTATGGTTAAGAAAAAAGGTGTTGATATAAAAACGCTTGTTTATCCAGGCTTTCCAACTGACCTTCAACAGCCGTTTACAAGTTTGTTAACAAGTGCTGAAGGAACAAGCATTGTAACCGACACCATCTATGATGCTAGGTTTAAACATGTTGATGAGCTTAGACGTATGGGTGCAAGTGTTAAAGTGGAAGGACGCTCGGCAATTGTAAATGGAAAATCCAAATTGCAAGGTGCAAATGTGCGTGCGAGTGATCTACGTGCCGGGGCAGCGTTAGTCATAGCGGGATTGATGGCAGAAGGAATTACAGAGGTTTCTGGCTTAGAACACGTGAACCGAGGGTACGAACATCTAGAAGAAAAACTAACAAAATTAGGTGCTAAAATATGGCGGGAAGAGTTAACGAAAGAGGAAATTGATCAAGTTAATCAATCTTAACCTAATTAGATCGCTTAATTGCAAATCAGGAGGAAACAACAAATGGAACGTAGTTTATCAATGGAACTTGTCCGCGTTACCGAGGCGGCAGCGCTTGCATCGGGTCGTTGGATGGGTCGTGGCAATAAAGAAGAAGCAGATCGTGCTGCAACAGAAGCAATGCGTGATGTGTTTGACACCATTCCTATGAAAGGAACCGTTGTTATTGGAGAAGGGGAAATGGACGAAGCGCCGATGCTTTACATTGGCGAGAAGCTCGGAAACGGCTATGGTCCTCGCGTTGATGTAGCGGTTGATCCTCTTGAAGGAACAAATATTGTTGCTTATGGTCAGTGGAATGCTCTCGCTGTTCTTGCAGTTGCTGACCATGGTAATCTCTTGCATGCGCCTGATATGTACATGGATAAGCTTGCCGTTGGTCCAGAGGCTGTTGGCAATGTCGATATCGATGCACCTGTACTAGATAATCTAAAAGCGGTTGCGAAAGCGAAAAACAAAGATATCGAAGACCTTGTTGTTGTTATCTTAAACCGGTCACGTCATGAAAAGTTAATTCAAGATGTTCGTCAAGCAGGCGCTCGTATCAAGTTATTGCCAGATGGTGATGTTGCAGCAGCTGTAAATACCGGTTTTGATGATACTGGTGTGGACTTATTAATGGGTTCTGGCGGTGCGCCAGAAGGAGTCTTGGCTGCAGCAGGATTAAAATGCCTAGGCGGTGATTTTCAAGGGCGCTTGCTACCACAATCTGATAATGAATTAGAACGTTGTAGAAAAATGGGCATCGAGGATGTTAACAAGTTATTCCGTATGGAAGACTTAGTTAGAGGAGACGATTGCATTTTCGCAGCGACAGGTGTTACGGATGGTGAACTATTGACGGGTGTCCGTTATAAAGGGATGAATGCCGTAACCCAATCGATTGTTATGCGAGCTAAGTCAGGCACGGTTCGTTTTGTTGATGGAACTCATAGTATGAAAAAGAAGCCAGGTCTTGTGATTCGTTAAAAAATGGGGGGATTCCTTTCCCCCTATTTTTTAGATTGATTATTTTAGGCAATTATGGTTAAAATAAAGTCTAGTAACTCCCTTCTTGAATGAACTTTCTCCAAACACCTTCCTTTGACTTTTCAAACAATGATTGTAGAATACGTACTATTTATTGCTAACTAATAGAATTTATATATACAGAAGTGTGGTGGCTATTAATGAGTGTAAGTGTAAGCATCGCTGATCTAGAGAATATGACGTTAAAAGAGCTTTATAGTCAGGCAAAAACGTTCAAAGTCTCTTATTACAGCAAACTAACAAAAAGAGAATTGATTTTTGCTATTTTAAAAGCTCAAGCAGAACAAGACGGCCTTTTATTTATGGAAGGTGTATTGGATATTATTCAAACTGAAGGTTTGGTTTTTTACGACCAATTAATTATTTGCCGAGCACAGAAGACATTTATATCTCTGCCTCACAAATACGCCGATTCGATTTACGTAACGGCGATAAAGTCTCTGGTAAGGTAAGACCGCCAAAAGACAATGAACGTTACCATGGTTTGCTCCATGTAGAAGCAGTAAACGGTGAATCGCCAGAAACATCTCGGGAACGTCCTTATTTCCCTGC
This sequence comes from Bacillus sp. JCM 19041, assembly GCA_001310375.1. Taxonomy (GTDB): domain Bacteria; phylum Bacillota; class Bacilli; order Bacillales; family Bacillaceae_D; genus Shouchella. The sequence continues at coordinate 36,853 of BAXC01000018.1, forward strand.
GTTAACTCCATTGTATCCAGAAGTAAAGATTGATCTTGAATCCAAACCAGGACGTGTATCATCACGAATTATTGACATGGTATCACCTGTTGGCTTTGGGCAACGTGGTTTGATTGTGGCGCCTCCTAAAGCAGGGAAAACGTCTCTAATGAAAGAAGTTGCCAATAGCATCGCTGAAAAACATCCGCATGTTGAATTGATTGTATTGTTAATTGATGAACGTCCGGAAGAAGTAACGGATATGGAGCGTTCGATTAAAGGTGAAGTTGTGAGCTCTACCTTTGATGAAGTGCCAGAAAACCATATTAAAGTGGCTGAACTTGTGCTTGAGAGAGCAATGCGACTAGTTGAACATAAAAAAGATGTAGTCATTCTAATGGATTCCATTACACGTCTTGCGCGTGCGTATAACTTAGTCATTCCGCCAAGTGGTCGTACGCTTTCTGGTGGTATTGATCCAGCTGCGTTCCATCGCCCGAAACGGTTCTTCGGTGCTGCCCGTAATATTGAAGAAGGTGGAAGCTTGACGATTCTGGCAACGGCTCTTGTTGACACTGGTTCACGTATGGACGACGTGATTTATGAAGAATTTAAAGGGACAGGTAATATGGAGCTTCATCTTGACCGTCGTTTGGCTGAGCGCCGTATCTTCCCTTCTATTGATATTCGCCGTTCAGGAACAAGAAAAGAAGAGCTTCTTATGCCGAAAGCGCAATTAGATAAATTATGGACCATCCGCAAAACGATGAATGAGTCCGCAGATTATACCGATCAGTTTATTCGCCGTGTGAAGGAAACAAAAACGAATATTGAGTTTTTTGAAGCAATGGAAAAAGAGATGGCGGGTAAAAAACGAGGATAAATGTTTTTCCAGAATGTTTATGCAAACTGGATCTTGCAAATCAAGAGCACCCTTGTTATAATTTCGATTATGTGAGGAAAACTCTGTTTCGAAGAGATTCAGGGCAAAAGGAGATGAAACGCAATGAAAACAGAAATTCACCCAACTTATCAAAAAGTTGTATTCATGGATACAAGCACGGGCTTTAAGTTCCTAACTGGTTCTACTCGTGGTTCTGGTGAGACAATCGAGTGGGAAGATGGAAACACATACCCGCTTATCAAAGTTGAGATTTCTTCTGATTCACACCCATTCTACACAGGTAAACAAAAGCTTGCCGATGCAGGTGGACGTGTCGATCGTTTCAAAAAGAAATACAACCTATAAGAATAAAAACGACAGGCGAGCATTCCTTGCCTGTTTTTTTTATGGGGTGCGGTAAAGAACGGTAGTGAGGGGGAGAGGTATATGGCGCAGCTTTTTTTTAAGTACGGAGCAATGAATAGCGGAAAATCAATCGAAATCTTAAAAGTTGCTAATAATTATGAAGAACAGAGTAAACCTGTCTTGATCTTCACTTCTGGAATTGATACCCGAGATGAAGTGGGATATGTGTCAAGTCGAATTGGACTGCGGAGAAAGGCACTATCTGTTTTTGAAGATACAAATATTTATGAGGTTGTCAGCACGTGTCCGGAAAAGCCTTATTGTATCTTGATCGATGAAGTCCAATTTATTACAAAAGAGCAAGTGTTACAATTAGCGGCGATTGTTGATCATTTAAGTATTCCTGTCATGGCATTTGGTTTAAAAAACGATTTCCAAAATGAATTGTTTGAAGGCAGTAAATATATGTTGATTTACGCGGATAAAATTGAGGAAATGAAAACCATTTGTTGGTTTTGCCATAAGAAAGCGGTTATGAACTTACGTGTGGATGGGAATAACAGGCCAATTTATACCGGAGACCAAATTCAAATAGGCGGCAATGACTCCTATTATCCAGTCTGTAGAAAATGCCACGCGAATCCTAAATTATAAGTGAATGTGAGACGCATGTTGTGGAACCCTATAAAAGCCATGGGAAATGGCAAAGGGGGAAGGGCATGAAGGTAGCAAAAACAGGATTAATTGCGCTATTGTGTCTCGCTGGGTGTTCAGGTGGCAATATGGGTGCTGCTTCGCAAGATCATGATTACGGAAGAGGAGCATTTGGACCTGGACCGCTTAATTTTGAGCATATGAAAAGCGAAAGCTTTGACCCAGAAATGACAAATACAGGGGCAAGCTACAAAGATCCCAGTGTGAAGCATCGTACACTTGAAGACGATGCACGTCAGGTGGAAGCCATTGTTCAAAAACATGGATTCGTTCGGGGACAGCTTTTGTGAACGGTGGGCATATCTACGTGAAAGCTCATCCAGATGAAAAATGGGGCAAAAGCGAAATGAAAACAGAACGGAATGAGTTGCAAAAAGCATTAAAAGCTGAAATACCACGATATGACGTGCATGTAAGGTGAAAAAGAAGCGCTTGGTAAAGACCAAGCGCTTCTTTTTGCTATGAACGTCGTCTTGCCGTTTGTTGGAGTGGGTCCCAGACGCTGTTAAACGGGGGAGAATAGCCGAGATCAAGTTCTTCTAAGTCTTGCATAGTCATGCCATGGTATAGTGCTGTGGCAAGCACGTCGCAGCGTTTGTCGACTCCTTTTGTACCAATGAATTGACCACCCAACACTTTGCCTGTGTCTGCATCATACTGCAAGCGAATGAGGATTGGCTCATGGGTTGGGTAATAGGCGGCGACATGAGGTAACTTTGCTTGGACGCATTTATAAGAAAAACCAATTTCTTCAATCTCCCGCGAAGAAAGCCCTGTCCGTGCAAGTGCTAAGTCAAAGAATTGATAAATTTGGGTGCCGACGATGCCCATGAATGCACGAGGTTGTCCGCACATATTTAATCCGGCTATTCGTCCTTGTTTATTGGCATGCGTTCCGAGTGGCGCATACACGTCTTTATGAATGAGTCGGTGGTATTGTGTTGCGCAATCTCCGGCTGCGTAAATACCCTCAACATTCGTTTCCATATAGCGGTTTACACGTATTGCACCATTGTGATCAAGTTGAATACCGGTATTTTTAGTGAAATCTGTGTTTGGTCGCACGCCTACAGCAACAATGACTAATTCGGTTTCGCATTCCGCCAAGTTGGTAACGATTTTGTTAACATGTCCGGTATCATCACCTTCAAAACCAAAAATTTCGTGGTTTAAGTCGAGTTGGATTCCTTCTTCGATTGCTTTCTCATGAATATGATCCGTCATTTCTTTGTCAAAGTTCATTGCGAGTCGAGCAGCTCGCTCTAAGATGCGAACTTGATGTCCTGCCTTACAAACGGTTTCTGCGATCTCGAGGCCGATGGAACCTCCACCAATAATCGTAATCTTTCTCTTCTTATCTCCAATCGCAGTTAAAATCTTTTGAGCATCAGGAATCGTTTTTAACGTATAAATTCCTTTTAAGTTGCTGTTTTTCCATTCAGGAATAAAAGGTCGTGCTCCAGAAGCGATTAAAAGCTTATCATAAGGGAGTTCAAACTCTTTGCCGGAAACAGTCTTTTTTTCGGCATCGATAGAAGTTACTTCATGATTGGTTCGTGCATCAATCCCGTGCTTGGTTCGATACGTATTTGCTTCACGAGCCACGAGTTTATCTTCAGATTCAATTTCCCCACCTATCCAGTATGGCAGACCACACTGGGCATACGAATAATGTTCACCTTTTTCGAGCACTGTTATATCGGCTTGTGCGTCTTTGCGCACGAGTTGCATGGCAGCGCTCATTCCGGCGGCATCCCCGCCAATAATTACATATTTCACCTATATCCCGCCTTGTCTTGTCGTTATTGTTTACAGTATTCCCGCTTAATGGCTTGGCAAACCGTATCTGACGCTTCATTGACCGGCACGAGCGGCATATACTATAATGAAGAAGGTATACACCGCAATAAGAATGAGGTGACGTCGTGTTAGAACGATTACAATCGGTAGAAGATCGATATGATTATTTAAATGAACAGCTAAGTGACCCAGATGTGATAAGTGATGCAACAAAATTAAGAGAGTACTCTAAAGAGCAGTCTCAAATAGAAGAGACCGTTCAAGCATATAGAGAATACAAACAAGCGACAGAACAACATGCGGAAGCAAAAGCCATGCTTAGTGAGAAGCTTGATGATGAAATGTATCAAATGGTAAAAGAAGAGCTAGATGAACTTTCTGATCAGAAAGAAGAGTTGGAAGCTCGTTTGAAAATATTGCTTCTTCCTAAAGACCCCAATGATAATAAAAATGTTATCGTCGAGATTCGTGGAGCAGCGGGTGGAGATGAAGCGCAACTTTTTGCTTCGGATTTGTATAAAATGTACCACCGCTTTGCAGAAATGCAAGGGTGGAAGACCGAAGTCATTGAAGCGCAAGCAAATGAAATTGGTGGCTATAAAGAAATTATCTTTATGGTAAACGGAACAGGTGCTTACTCTAAGTTAAAGTATGAGAATGGTGCTCATCGTGTTCAACGTGTTCCGAAAACGGAATCAGGAGGTCGTATTCATACATCAACTGCAACGGTAGCCGTACTTCCAGAAGCAGAAGAAGTAGAAATCGACATTCATGAAAAAGACATTCGTGTTGATACGTTTACTTCAAGTGGCCCTGGTGGACAAAGTGTTAATACAACAATGTCGGCTGTTCGCTTAACGCATTTGCCAACGAATACCGTTGTTTCTTGCCAAGATGAGAAATCACAAATTAAGAACAAAGAAAAGGCAATGAAAGTTCTTCGTGCTCGGATTTTTGATAAAGTCCAGCAAGAAGCCCAAGCCGAGTATGCAGATGCCCGTAAGAGTGCAATTGGAACAGGGGATCGTTCAGAGCGAATTCGCACGTACAACTTCCCTCAAAGCCGAGTGACAGATCACCGCATCGGTTTAACCATTCAAAAGCTCGAACAAATTTTGCAAGGACAGCTCGATGAAATTGTTGATGCTCTTATTGTGGAAGAACAATCAGAGGCAATGAAACGAGCAGAAGAATAATGGCAATGAAAATATACGAAGCTCTTCGTTGGGCTTCGTCTTTTTTACTGGAAAGAGAACTAGAAGAACCAGCGGGGGAATGGTTACTACGGCACCATACGGGAAAAGACCGCTCTGACTTGCTTGCGAGTATGCATGATGAGTTAGAGGAGCCTATTTGGATAGCGTTCCGTAAAGATGTCGAGTTGCTTGCTACAGGTGTTCCGGTGCAACACATTATTGGCACTGAAGAGTTTTATGGCAGAACCTTTCAAGTGAATAAGGACGTGTTAATTCCAAGACCAGAGACAGAGGAGCTGGTGGAGCTCTTGTTAAATAAGATGCCTCAAGCTCCTTTATCAATTCTAGATATTGGAACAGGGAGCGGAGCAATTGCGATTTCTCTAAAACTTGAACGACCGGACTGCAAAGTAACTGCCTCGATTTATCGGGAGAAGCACTTCGTGTAGCGAAGCAAAATGCGATCACACACGGGGCGGATGTTTCTTTTAAACAAGGTGATTTATTTGCGCCTGTTTCGGGAGAGGTATTTGATGTCATTGTCTCAAATCCGCCGTATATTCCTGAAACAGACGTAAACACTCTTGCAACACAGGTGCGGGATTATGAGCCGCATAGCGCATTGTTTGCAGGCGTTGATGGACTGGCGATTTATCGAAGATTAGCTGAAGATATGCCCCGGTTTGTAAAAGTAAATTCGCTAATAGGGCTTGAATTCGGTGCTGGCCAAGGGCATGATATAAAAAAACTATTTAGTAATGCATTTCCTCAAGCGAATGTTGATATTTGTTATGATATTAATGGGAAAGATCGCATGCTCGCTATTTATGGAGACCTGCGCCGTTAATCTTGTCGAACGTTTCTTAGTTTAAATAAAGTCCGCCCTGCCATCCTAGGTGAGGAAGGGGCGGTGCTCATAATGAAACCAAGAGCTATTATCTATCTATTAATCTCTTTATTCGTAGGACTAATGAGCTGGGAAGCGCAAAATGCACAAGCAGAAGGTCAATTTCATCAGGAGGTAAGTGCGGAAGATGCCATTCGCCTTCGGATTTTAGCAAATAGTGATTCAATTGGTGATCAAGCATTAAAACGTGAAATTCGCGATCAAGTAAATGCGGAAATTACGAAATGGGTTGGTGACGTTGAGTCGTTTGATGAAGCTGCATCAACCATTCAAGCAAATATAAAAGAATTAGAAGTAATTGTAGCAGAAGAGCTGCAAAATAGAGGAATATCGCAAAGTTATACAGTAGAATTTAATACGGATGTATCTTTTCCTACAAAATTATATGGTAATATTGTTTATCCTGCAGGGTTATACAATGCAGTGTTGATTACTCTAGGTGAAGGTCAAGGAGAAAACTGGTGGTGCGTATTGTTTCCGCCGCTGTGCTTTTTAGATATGGATAACGCTGAAGCAAAAGAGCTAGAACAAGAGCAAGAACAAGAACCTGTTGAAGAAGTAGAAACATCATTTTTTATCGTAGAAATGTTTGAATCTTTATGGGATCGGTTATTTGGTTAATAGTCATATTGGTACAAGCCTCCTCATAAGATAAAGGAAAAAGGAGGAGGGGCCATGGCTCTCACAGTTAGAAAAATGGAGCAAACTGATTTATTAGCGATTCAACCTTATTTGCACGAGTTGGTTCAACGACACAAGTAGATGAAAATAGCCGCTTTCTAGTAGTGGAAAATAAAGAAGGGGCAATTGTTGGAACAGTTGGCTTGATAAGGCGGGAGAGCTAGGGCTTTTACGGACGATGGTCATTGATAGTAACCGGACGCATCCAGCTGCCTCAATTGAATTTATCCAACTAGCGATTGCTTTTGCGCAGACAGAAGGGATTCATACGGTTTATGCGTTGAGTAATGGAAAAGTAGCCTTATTTGAACCACTTGGTTTTGAACGAATTGAAGAGCCGTCATTGCCTGCAGTAATTAAAGCGATGGACCATTATCAATTAGTGACGGAAACAGATCAAGCGACTATCTGGCTTATTCATGTTCGCCTATTTGATAACGGTTGTGGATTTGTGGATAAAAAATGTGAATAGATGGGAACACTAAATAAAAAATGGTGATTTACCAACTTATAAACAGGTTATCCACAGTTGTGGGTAACCTGTTTTTTACCGATAATCGCTTCTTTTGATTACTCTGATAATCAACTAAAAGTACTGTCAATATAGGGTTTTGTGAAATGATAAAAAGAGAAAGAGATTTGGAGAGGGAGGCGAACAAACGTGAATTATAAACAAACAAAAGTATGGACTGTGGATAATCATATTGAAGATCAACAACAAACCAATTCATTAAACGAGGCGGCGCTGTGGATAAAGGATAATAAGCTAATCGTCTTTCCGACTGAAACGGTTTATGGACTCGGAGCAAACGCCCTTTCAGAAGAAGCTGTAGCAACGATCTTTTCTGCAAAAGGCCGCCCTAGCGATAATCCATTAATCGTGCATATCGGTCATGAAGAACAACTTAATCAACTTGTCAAAACGATTCCGGATAAAGCGAAAAAACTAATAGAAGCTTTCTGGCCAGGTGCATTAACGCTTGTGTTTAAAGCTAAACCGTCTGTTGCGCCGAATGTAACAGCTGGTTTAGATACAGTTGGTGTAAGAATGCCTTCTCATCCAATTGCAAAAGCGCTCTTGCAAGCATGTGATGTGCCGGTAGCTGCACCAAGTGCAAACAGGTCAGGACGACCGTCGCCAACGAGTGCAGATCATGTGTTGATTGATCTAGATGGAAGAGTGGACGGTGTTATTGATGGAGGTGCTACGGGAATTGGTCTCGAATCGACTGTTTTAAGTGTTGTTCATGACCCACCGATGCTCTATAGGCCAGGCGGGGTAACTGTGGAAGAAATAGAGGCTGTAATTGGCCCTATCTCAATTGATCCTGCACTTCAAGAGAGTGAAGCAACGCCTCGGTCACCAGGAATGAAGTACACTCACTATTCGCCACAAGCGAAGGTTGTACTTGTGGACAAACCTGTGGACTTACAGCGTCTTGCTGATGATGCACGTATACAAGGAGAAAGAGTAGGCATCTTTGCTACAAGAACAAGCTTTGCATATAGCGCAGATGAGATCGTTAAGAGTAAGAGTTTAGAACATGTAGCCCAGGAGCTTTATGCGACGCTACGGGAATTTGACAAGCGTAAAGTGACAGTTATTTATGTAGAAACAGTCCCACTCACTGGAGTTGGACTAGCGATTATGAACCGTCTTGAAAAAGCGGCAGGAGGAGAACGAGTTTAAAACAAGTAGCAACTTCGCTTACTTCAGAAAAAGGCCACTGAGATAAATCTCAGTGGCCTTTTTGTGTCTTAAATCCAGCGTCAACAGCGACAATAGATGCGTTCCTCTTAACGATCATTTGAAACGAGTTATGCTATCCAAACGACCTCCATTTGTATTCTTTAATCCTCAAGTTTTTTAATAGCATCCATATCTTCACTCATCAATAAAACTAGTCGACTGCTTTGTTTTTTAATAAAAATGAACGATTTTTACAACATAAACGTTTAAATAAGTAGCATTTTAAAGAGGGGAGGTCTAAAATGATAAAAATGAACAGTGTGCACAAATCCTTTTCCGGTGTCGAGGTTATTAAGGGATTTGATTTATCGGTTTCTAAAGGAGAGATCGTTGGTTTGATTGGTCCAAATGGAGCTGGAAAAACAACGTTGATTCGTTTAATTAATGGATTATTAAAACCAGATGATGGCTCGATTCTTGTGAAAGAAAATGAGCCAATTCGAAATGGAGAGAGTGTGCGGCGAATGTGCGGGACACTAACTGAGCAGTCAGGTATTTATGATGAGATGACAGGAATGGACAATTTGCGTTTTTTTGCAGGGATGTTTCAACTAAAGGACCAAAAAAGACGGATTGAGGAATTAACGGCTATTTTCTCACTGGGAGCTTTTCTGAACCGAAAGGTAGAGACATATAGCACTGGAATGAGAAAAAGGCTAGGTCTTGCAAAAACGATGCTTCATCGTCCGGAAGTTCTATTGTTAGACGAACCAACAAATGGCCTTGATCCTGACAGCGCTAAAGATGTGTTTATGTATTTGGAAAAGCTTAATCGTGCTGAGCAAACAACGATTTTAATCTGTTCTCATGTTCTGACGCAGCTAGAACATGTATGTAGCCGTTATGTGTTTATTGATCAAGGCAGTAAGAAGGCGGAAGGGACATTACAAGAACTTAGGGAAACATACGTAAAAAGAATAAAACTAAACGTCCGTGTCGCTGGGCGCCAAGATTTGATAGAGACTGAAGTTGAAGGATACGAGGAAGTGCCAGCAAAGATCGAGCGATTGGCGAAAGACTACCCTTTGCAAGAAGTGCGAATCGTAAATGACGATCTCGAGTCGATCTATTTTAATGTGGGGTGGGATTAAAATGAACTTGGGAGTTGTAAAGACGTTAGCTAAAAAAGACATTCGCTCTTTAACATCAAATGTACAATTATGGTTACCGATGATTATTGTACCGTTTGTTTTTAGTGTGTTATACCAGTAGGGATTATTCTCGCAATAAGGTTCCTTGATTTAAAAGCCCTTGGCAATATTGAATCAATGTTAACGATGCTAGAGAACATTGATTCAGCACAATTAAACCAACAGTTCCTGCAGATGTATAGTCAAGAACAGCAGCTTCTTTACTTCATAGTGATTTATTTGGCTGCTCCTTTTTTCCTGTTAATACCGGTAATGGTTGCGAGCGTCATTACCGCAAATAGTTTTGCGGGAGAAAAAGAACGAAAGACACTAGAGGGGCTTCTGTATACACCTGTTTCAATGGGGGAACTGTTTATCGGGAAAGCACTTGCTGCCTTTGTCCCGGCGATCGTTACGACGTTCGCTAGCTTTATTGTTTATGGAATTCTTGTGAATAGTTTAGCTTACCCTGTTTTCTCAGAGCTGATCTTTCCAACATTTAATTGGGTCGTTCTTATTTTTCTCATTGTGCCCCTATTGGTGTTATGTATCATTTTTATTAACATTTTTATATCTGCAAAAGTAAAGGGGTTCCAAGAAGCGTATCAGTTAGGGGGCGTTGTTGTTTTGCCGATTATTGGCTTAGTCATTGGGCAAGCAACAGGATTTTTATTTATTAGCGTACAGTTGCTTTTGGGGATTGGTGTTGGTTTAGCCGTTATCTGCTTCGTTCTGTTCAGTGTAATAAAGAAAAAGATGAATCGTTATGAATTTCTAGAAAGGATGAATTAACGTCTAAAAATTAGTAGATAACTGCACAAAGAGCTGATGGTGATTAAATGCAACCATGAGCTCTTTTTTAATCTGTTATCAGCCTGTCTAAACTTCCTTGGACGTGCATACATTCAATTAGCATGTTTTTTGGGAGGGTGTTAAACAATGCATGAGTTTGTGACGATATGTATAATGGCGGCAGCTTTAGGGATGGATGCCTTTTCTGTAACACTTGGAATGGGAATGATGGGGTTATCCCGAAAGCAGATTTTTCGAATTGGCGTCACGATAGGAGCGTTTCATGTATTCATGCCACTCCTAGGAATCGTAACAGGGAAGTGGTTATCTAATCAGTTTGATGTGATTGCTACATATATAGGTGGAGGGTTGTTATTAATTATAGGGCTTCAAATGATTCTTGCTTCGTTTTCAAAGCATGAAGAAGGTAAACTAAAACCGGTTGGTTGGGGCCTCGTCTTATTTGCAATTGGGGTAAGTTTAGATAGCTTTTCCGCAGGATTGTCTTTTGGTATTCTTGGTACTTCGGTCGTCTTTACGATTGTTGCGATTGGAGTAATCAGTATGACGATGTCTTGGATCGGACTCGTCATCGGTTCTAAGTTCCATAGCTATATTGGTGCATATGGCGAATTGTTAGGCGGGCTTGTTCTATTAGGGTTTGGCTTAAAAATCATGCTTCCAATTTAATCTTTTTGCTTAATCGATTATGGTAAACTGTTCAAATATAAATCGATTAGGAGGCATTTTAATGAGAAAAAAGCGTGTGTTATTTATTTGTACGGGAAATACATGCAGATCGCCACTGGCGGAAGCATTTCTAAATGACTTAGCGGGTGATAGGTTCGAAGCACTGTCGGCAGGAGTCTTTGCAGAAAATGGTTCACCGATATCACGTGGATCAGCTCATGTATTGGAGCAAGAAGGTCTGACGACAGAACATACATCACAACCAGTGTCAGATGAATTAATTGAATGGCTGATGTGATCATTGCGATGTCGAATAGCCATAAATTCAACATGCAAAGTCGCTACAGTAAAGCGGACATATCGACGCTTAAGGAAATTGCGGGTATGGGATCTGGTGATGTGGCTGATCCTTTCGGGGGTTCAGATGAAGTGTATATGATAACAGCAAATGAAATTAAAGAAGCGTTAAACCGATTTATTAACCAAAACGAAACGTAAAGAAAAGGGTGAATGGTGTGGGAGCAGATCGTAACGTCCAAAAAAGCTTTAAGTTCAGTATTCGTAAGAAAATGGTTTTAGGAGTGAGTGGTGTTGCTGCAATTACATTTGCGAGCAGTGCAATCATTTTGTATTTTTGGGGGGAATTTCTCGCTTCCGCATTAGACATCGATATGCAATGGATTATGTTAGGCGTATTGCTCCTAGGTGTTGTATGGAGTGCAGTCTTAGGTTATTTCCTGTCGCGTTTTATTACAAAGCCGTTGGGAGAGTTAGAGCGAGCGGCTGCTGAAGTTGCTGCTGGTATTGTTGATACAGAAGTGAAACTATCAAAATCAGATGATGAATTACGGTCATTAGGACATGCTTATAATCATATGCTTAGAAATATAAAAAATATGGTACAAGATATCGAAACGAATTTTGCTCAAACGGATTTACGTGTGCAAAAGTTAAGTGATGCAACGATGCGTTCATCAAGCCAAGCTGAACAAATTGGGTTAACAATGGGAGAAATAGCGACCGGAGCTGAAGAGTCGGCAAGGGCGATCCAGGAAACGGTTATTTCACTAGAAGAAACAACAGAGATGGCGAACAGAATGAAAGAAAATGCAAGACAATCGAGTGATCACTCATTCGAGATGGTACAATCACTCGAGACAAGTCGAACAATTACGTCAACGCTTGTAGACGGAATTCGAGAACTTGCGAATAAGCAAGAGAACTCCCTTCAATCTGTACATCGTCTTGAGAAACAAGCACAAGAGGTAGAAACAATAACCGCTTTTGTGGGCACAATTGCAAAACAAACAAACTTACTTGCCCTTAATGCGTCAATTGAAGCGTCTAGAGCCGGTGAGCAAGGACGAGGTTTTGCAGTTGTAGCAAGTGAAGTTCGTAAACTTGCTGATGAGAGTACTCAAGCAGTCGCTTCGATCTCGGAATTAATTGGTTCGATTCAACAAGAAGTAAAAAACGTTGTCTCTGATATAGAAGAGCAGGTTCGTGTTGCTCGAATTCAGACGGAGAAAGGTAATGAAACAACAGAAGCGATCACTGGTATGGAGAAATCGGTCAAAACCGTTTCGGAAATGATAAAATTGATTTCAGAGTTGTCGGACAAGCAGCAGCAAGCAATTGAAGCAAGTTCGTTAAAAACAGAAGAGGTAGCGGCAATTGCAGAAGAAACGTCCGCTGGTGCTGAAGAAGTAACGGCAATGACAGAAGAACAAGCGCAGGCGCTCGGAGAAGTTGAAAAGTTATCGGCCGATTTAGCAAATCAAGCCAAGCAATTGAAGACAACGATTGAAAAGTTTACAATAGAATCAAACTGATAAAAGCGTTCAATGCGGACGCTTTTTTTTAGGTGGAAATGCTAAAGGGGTGTAAAAATGAAGATCGCAATTGCATCAGATCATGGTGGAACAAATCTAAGAGCAGAAATCATTGGGCTCTTAAAAGAATTAAATGTGTCTTACGAAGATTTTGGCTGTGAGTGTGAAGGCTCTGTAGATTATCCAGATTATGCGTTACCGCTTGCCGAGATCGTGGCTAAGGGTGAGTTTGATCGAGGCATTTTAATTTGTGGAACAGGCATTGGCATGTCCATTGCGGCAAATAAGGTTAAAGGTGTTCGTTGTGCGCTTGTCCATGATGTTTTTAGCGCAAAGGCAACTCGCCAGCATAATGATACGAATGTGATTGCAATGGGTGAACGGGTTATTGGACCTGGTTTAGCGATGGAAATTGTCCGAACATGGTTAGGTGAAGAATTTGAAGGGGGCCGACATGCTGGTCGAATCGGCAAAATCTCAGAGTACGAAGATCGGGAAGCATAATGGGTTTTCAAGTCGCTCTAACCAGTTTGTTAGAAGAATTTAGCGATCAATTACCAGAATTAAAAAATAAGCTTTTTGTTGTTGGTGCGTCTACAAGTGAAGTTGTTGGTGGGAAAATTGGTAAACAAGGATCCGTTGAAATCGCACAAGAGTTATATGCCGCCTTGCGTCAATTTGAGAAGAAAACAGGTGTCCACCTAGTATTTCAATGCTGTGAGCATTTGAATAGAGCAATTGTTATCGAACGACGGTTAGCAGAGGAAAAGGGTTTACCTGAAGTGGCTGCCATTCCTGTACGCGAAGCAGGTGGAGCTATGGCCGCATATGCTTTTAATCAGATGGGCGATCCAGTCTTAGTAGAACGCATTTCTTGCGACCTCGGTATTGATATCGGGGACACATTTATCGGCATGCATTTAAAAGAAGTAGCTATTCCAATACGTCTGTCGAAAAAGGAACTTGGGCAAGCGCATGTCACATTTGCTTCAACAAGACCGAAACGTATAGGTGGAGAGCGAGCAGTATATAAAATAAGTGAATAACTGAAAGCGTTTTTAATTAAAATTTACGGAAACAGCTAGGAATAGTTGTTACTATCGGTTAAAATAAAAAAATAATAGAGTTAAAAGCGAACGAGAGGGGAATGGCAATGGATCATTTAAAGAAGCAAGATGCGAAATTGTTTGAAGCGATTGAACTTGAATTAGGGCGTCAAAGAGACAAAATAGAGTTAATTGCTTCCGAGAACTTTGTGAGCGAGGCTGTGATGGAAGCGCAAGGCTCTGTACTAACGAATAAGTATGCGGAAGGGTACCCTGGACGTCGTTATTATGGCGGATGTGAATACGTTGATATTGCGGAAGACATTGCACGAGACCGAGCGAAAGAGATTTTTGGCGCTGCTTATGTAAATGTGCAACCACATTCAGGCGCACAAGCGAATATGGGAGTTTATTTTACTGTGCTTGAGCAAGGTGATACGGTACTCGGGATGAATCTTTCTCATGGTGGTCATTTGACGCACGGTAGTCCAGTTAACTTTAGTGGTGTTCAATATAACTTCGTTGAATACGGAGTTCGTGAAGACGATCAGCGCATTGATTATGATGTTGTTCGTGAAATTGCCAAAGAGCATAAGCCAAAGCTAATTGTAGCTGGGGCGAGTGCGTATCCTCGCGAAATTGATTTTAAAAAGTTCCGTGAGATTGCTGACGAAGTGGGTGCGTTCCTGATGGTTGATATGGCGCATATTGCTGGATTGGTTGCGGCAGGTGTTCATCAAAACCCAGTTCCTTACGCTCATTTTGTGACAACAACGACTCATAAAACATTACGTGGACCTCGTGGTGGAATGATCTTATGCAACGAAGAAACAGCTGAGGAGTATGGGAAAAAGCTCGACAAATCCATTTTTCCAGGTATCCAAGGTGGCCCACTTATGCATGTTATTGCGGCTAAAGCTGTATCATTTGGTGAGGCATTATCGGAGGACTTCAAAGACTATGCCAAGGCAATTGTCTCAAATGCAAAACGTTTAGGTGAGAAACTGCAATCAGAAGGAGTTAACATCGTTTCTGGTGGAACAGATAACCATTTAATTTTGCTTGATTTGCGTTCACTTGACTTAACTGGAAAAATTGCTGAAAAAGCTCTTGATTCAGTTGGAATTACAACAAATAAAAATACGATTCCTTATGATCCACAAAAACCATTTGTAACAAGCGGGATTCGAATCGGTACAGCGGCAGTAACATCGCGTGGATTAGATGGAGAAGCGATGGACGAGATTGGCAGTTTGATTGCGTTAACGTTAAAAAATATTGATAATGAAGATATGCTTGAAACAGTGCGTAAGCGTGTTGCTGACCTGACAAGTAAGTTCCCGATGTATCCAAACCTATAATAAATTCAACAAGAGCAGTCAACTTTTGGGGGGCTGCTTTTGTTATATTTACAGGCAAGTGAGTGTTAGTGCAGAGATTTAAGTGGAATATGTAAAAGATGGCTCTTGTATGATCAGGGTATTTTGGGTAAAATCGTTCAAGACGCGTGTCGAATAATGACGACTACTTAAAAGGAAGTGAAGCTATGGGAAAGGTATATGTATTAGATCATCCGTTGATTCAACATAAACTCTCTTATATTCGTGACAAGAATACAGGTACAAAGGAGTTTCGTGAGCTTGTTGATGAAGTTGCAGCATTAATGGCATTTGAAGTAACTAGAGATTTGCCTCTTGAAGATGCGGAAGTAGAAACGCCTGTAGGTCCTGCGAAAGTGAAAAAACTAGCAGGGAAGAAGCTTGGACTCGTTCCAATCTTGCGTGCTGGGATTGGGATGTCTGAAGGAATTCTACAAATGATCCCTGCTGCTCGAGTAGGTCATGTTGGTTTATACCGTGATCCAGAGACATTAAAGCCTCATGAATATTATGTAAAGCTTCCTAAAGACGTTGAAGAGCGTGAGTTATTAGTGATTGACCCAATGCTTGCTACTGGTGGATCTGTTGTTGAGGCGATTAACAGTCTGAAGAAGCGTGGGGCAAAAAGCATGCGCTTAATCTGTCTCGTAGCTGCACCAGAAGGGGTTGCATATGTGCAGGAAGAGCACCCGGACGTTGATATATACTTAGCTGCACTTGATGAGAAATTAAACGAAAAAGGATATATTGTACCTGGTCTTGGTGATGCAGGGGACCGTTTATTTGGCACAAAATAACGGCAAGGAATGAAGCGAGCAGATAGAACTGCTTGCTTTTTTTGTGGAAAACTAGTTCTTAATTGTATAAGGAAATTGCGACAGTTTTGACACGCTCTGTTTATGCATAAAGTTGATTATTAGGTACATACTACTCGTCACGACACGTAGTAGGGGAGATAGTCATGAAACATGTGCGCGGCTGCTTTATGCTGCTTATTTTTGTAATCTTGATGGCGACCGTGCAAGGGACTGATTTTGCACTCGCAGATATCAGTAAAATAACTAGTGAAGCAAGTGTAGAAGAAGGGTCGGGACGGCGCGTTGTCATTGTTTCTGTTGCAGGGGATGTTGATGAAGCGGCAAGCTTGGTCGAGGAAACGATCGAATCGGCTTCCATTCGTAGGCTCTATAAAGAAGTCTACGGAGGATTCTCGTTAGATTTGCTTGAAGAAGATATACCTATGCTTGAACAATTAAGCGTCATTGCACGAGTGGATGACGTAGCCATTTACCAACCTAGTTAGAGGGAAGTATCCCCTTTGTTGGTGCGAGAAAAGGATTTGTGAGAAGCGACGGATCAATTGAAGAAGCTTTAACTGGAAAAGGTGTAAAAGTGGGTATAATCGATACTGGTCTTGATTATGAACATCCTGATCTTCGGGCTAATTATAAAGGTGGTTACGACATCATCGATGAAGACGATGACCCGATGGAAACGAAAATGAATCAAGGAGAACCTACTTTGCATGGAACCCATGTAGCGGGTATTATCGCTGCAAATGGACGGATTAAAGGTGTTGCCCCAGAAGCGGAGATTTATGCATACAGAGCACTCGGTCCTGGAGGTCAGGGGACAACTGAACAAGTATTGGAAGCGATCGAAAAAGCGGTTTTGGATCGAGTTGATGTTCTTAATCTATCACTTGGGAACACGGTTAATGGTCCTGATTGGCCAACCAGTTTGGCGTTAGACCGAGCGGTCGACAAAGGGGTTGTTGCAGTTACATCAAGTGGGAACAGTGGACCTAACATGTGGACGGTTGGCTCTCCAGGCACTTCTTCAAAAGCGATTTCCGTCGGTGCGTCATTGCCGCCAGTTGAAATTCCGTATATTACGTTCCAAAAAAACAAAGAACATAAAATCGAACTAACCCCCCTTGTTGGTTCGGACCCGTGGAAAATCAAACGGGAAATGGAGATTGTTGACGTTGGTCATGGATTAGTCTCGGATTATAAAGATGTCAGTGCAAAAGGAAAAATTGTTTTGGCGAAACGAGGACGTTCTACATTTGCGGAAAAAATGAACATTGCCCACAAAGCAGGAGCGAATGGTGTTCTTATTTACAATAATTTAGATGGTTCTTTTGCGGGAGGGTTGCTTGACCCGATCGATATAGTCGGTGCGAGTATATCAAAAGAAGATGGAGAATGGCTGCTTGAACAGATGAGTAGTACAAAAAAAGTAGCGGAAATCGAAACGCAATACGCGCAAAAACAAGATTTAATTGCACCTTTCAGCTCGCGGGGGCCAGTGACTGAGACATGGGAAGTGAAGCCTGATTTGGTCGCCCCAGGAGTGGCGATTCAAAGTACGGTACCAAAAGGGTATTTAGGTTTAAATGGCACAAGCATGGCAAGCCCCCATGTAGCTGGTGCTGCTGCCCTAGTGCTTGAAAAACACCCTGATTGGAGTCCAGAACAAGTAAAGGCAGCTCTTATGAATTCAACAAAGCAGCTTACAAATGAGCAGGGAAGTCTTTATTTGCCCCATGAGCAGGGTGCGGGTAGACTTCAAGTTGATAAAGCATTGGAGGCAAAGACGCTTGTCTATCCTAGTTCTTTAACTTTTGGGACGTGGGATAAAAAGGCAA